>JAEVYX010000054.1 GCA_023392515.1 Bacillota bacterium
TGCCGAACATTTACCGGTACAGGGTTTATAAGAACTGGGGGATTTTTGCCCGGCTTAAGGAAGCGGGCGAAGGCCAGATCATCCACATCAACCAATACAAGAGCCATGTCGGTGCCACTGTCAGCCTTACCCTGGGGAAAAATGTGTACTATGCCGGCAAGGCAGTGGGGTGCGTGCTGGTGGATGTGTACCGCAATAATCTGATGAGCATCATTACAAGGACAGCAACAAAATCTAACCGGCAAATGACGATCTTTTATAAAGGCGGGCAAGTGATACTGGATTCAAAAAGCACTGTGCAGGAAGGTCTAAGCAGCACACAAGCCCAAAGGGAACTGTTATCCCGCTGGGTCGGCAAAACAGGTGTCTCCCCCTTTTGGGTGAAGGAGGAGAGTGTGTATGGCTTTTTCCCCATTCCGGGCACGGAGCTTAACATACTGCTGGAAGCCAATCTGCATATGGCTTTTTCCAGCTACAACAGGATGCGCATGGTGCTGTTTGCTTCCCTTGCAATCCTCTGCGCGATTTGCGCAATTGTGGCTTTCCGCATCACCCGGAGCATTCATGTGCCCGTGCGCAAGATGAAGGAAGCCTTCGAAGCGGTAGAGCGGGGAGAGCTTACCACCAGGGTGGCATTGGGGGACCTGGCGGAACTGCAGACCATAGAAAGCAGCTTCAATCACCTGACAAAGCGGCTGAGTGACCTGCTGGATGAAAAGGTTGAAGAAGCGCAATTGCTGCGCCAGGCACAATTGAATGCGCTGCAAGCCCAGATGAACCCGCACTTTTTGTACAATACGCTGGCTACGATCCGCTCCCTGGCCAGAATTCACGGCGAAAAGGAAATACAAACCATTGCGGAAAACCTGAATACGCTTTTGCGTAGCAGCATCAGCACAGAAAAGGAATTGGCCACGCTGGAGGAAGACATTGCCTTGATCCATCAGTATTTGGCCATACAAAACATAAGGTTCAACCAAAAATTCGAATTTGTGTGCGACGTGTCTCATGAACTGAAACGGGTAACGCTGCCAAAGTTGCTGTTGCAGACCATTGTTGAAAACGCCATCATCCACGGCCTGGAGGGAAAGGTAGGCCCGGGAACAATCACCCTGAGCGCCCATAGGGAAGAAGGGGGAACTGTGGTTCTTTGCGTGGCGGATGACGGGCTGGGCATGCCGCCTGGCATCATGGAGCGCATTAACCGGGGTGAACTGGAACTGCTGAAAAACCATATCGGGCTATCCAATGCCATAAGGCGCATCCGGCTGCAGTATGGGCCCAATTGTGGCCTGTGGGTGGAGAGCGAACTGAACCAGTATACAAGGGTGTTCATTCGTGTACAGGAACGCTGAATAATGTGCGGAATTTCGTACATTTTTACCGAATCATTCCTGTCCTTTTCCGGTGCGTGTTGCTATAATCAGGCCAATAGGTGGGATTGTTGCACACCTGAAAATTGAAAAGGAGGAACTCTTATGCGCAAGGCGAAAAAGCTGGTCGCCCTCATGCTCCTGGCCCTCATGCTGCCTCTATCCGCAGCGCTTGCGGAAACGCCCCTGGAATTGACGTTTTATTTTCCTGTACAGGTGGGGGGCGCTGTGGCCCAGCTGGTAGAAAAGATTGCCAGCGATTTTAACGCGGAAAACCCCGATATTCATGTAACCCCGATCTACACCGGCAATTATGACGACACCGTAGTCAAAATTCAGACAGCCATCAATGCCAATACTCCGCCGGACTTTTTCCTGAGCCTGGCCACCCAGCGCTTTTCCATGACCGCAATGGACGCAGTGATTCCGCTGGATGACTTCATTGCCCAGGATGGCGGCACGGAATACATCAACGATTTCCTGCCCGGCTTTATGGAAGACTCTTTTGTGGATGGCAAAATCGTATCCATCCCCTTTCAGCGCAGCACGATGGTAATGTACTATAACAAGGACGCTTTCAAAGAGGTTGGCCTGGATCCTGCCCGGCCGCCGGAGAACTGGAACGAAATGGTGGAATATGCCCAGAAGCTGGTGAAGAAGGATGCCAGCGGAAACGTGGAACGCTGGGGCGTAGGCATTGCCTTGAATTCCGGCTCCGCGCAATGGGCCTTTACGGGCTTCTGCCTGCAAAACAGCCTCAACGGCGAAAACCTGATGACCGACGACGGCAAGGCCGTGCTGTTTGACACCCCCGAAAATGCCGAGGCGCTGCAGCTGTGGGTAGACCTCCAGCAAAAATACAAGGTGATGCCCGAAGGCATTGTGCAGTGGACAGACCTGCCTGGCCAGTTCATTGAAGGCAAGGTCGCCATGATTTACCACACCACCGGCAACCTGGCCAACATCTCCAAAAATGCGGCCTTTGACTTTGGCACCTGCTTCCTGCCCGCGGGCAAGCAGTGGGGCGCGCCCACCGGCGGCGGCAACTTCTACATCTCCAAGGGCGTCTCTCCCGAACGGCAACAGGCGGCCTGGAAGTTTATCCGCTTTGCTACCACCACCGAGCGCGCTGCCCAGTGGAACGTGGACACCGGCTATGTAGCAACCAGAAAATCTGCCTTTGAAACCGAGATTATGAAAAACTACTATGAAAAGCTGCCCCAGGCCAGGGTTGCCATGGAACAGCTGGAATTCGCAAAGCCTGAGTTGACGACTTTCGACGCTTCTAAAATCTGGCGGATACTGAACGACAACATCCAGTCTGCCATCATGCTGGAAGTATCTCCTGCGGATGCCCTGAAAAATGCCCAGGCGGAAGCCACCGAAGCGCTGGAGCGGTATCAATAAACCGCGGTTGACTTGTATCCGATCAGAGGGCGCCGATTCATGCTGATGCTTGGGAGAGGCGCCCTCTCCTTGAAGTTTTCCGTATACGCTATGCTTTTCACGCCGCTTTCTTATCCCATCACAAGAACCGTACGTGATTTGAAAAAGAGGAGTAGATACCATGCTCGCTGCTTTTGCACGAACCAAAGCTCAGCGCAGCCGCATTCTGCGCAGCAACATGACGGCCTGGCTCCTGCTGGCACCGACGCTTGTGTTTTTGCTGGCATTCACCGTTTTTCCCATTCTGCGCAGCTTGTATTTAAGCTTTCATCAGCTGGAACTGGGGATGCGGGAGCCCTTTTATATTGGTATACGCAATTTCGCCAAGCTCTTCAAAAGCGCCCTGTTCGGGAAGGTAATGCGCAATACGGGGGTTTATTCCCTTTTGACCGTCATCCCCACCATGGCCATGGGGCTTTTGCTGGCCATGGTGCTCAACCAAAGGTTCCGCGGCATCGGCTTTTTGCGCACCGCCTATTTTTACCCTGTGGTAATGCCCATGATCGCCTGCGCCAGCATTTGGATGTTTATTTATATGCCGCAGACGGGCATGCTCAGCCAGCTCTTGTTGAGCATGGGCATTGGAGAGCAATATTTTTTGTCCCGGGCGGAGACGGTGCTTCCTTCCCTGGCTTTGGTCTATGTATGGAAGGAAGCGGGGTATATGATGATCTTCTTCCTATCGGGGCTGCAGAACATATCCCCCGAGCTGTATGAAGCGGCCCGCATCGACGGGGCCAACGCGTGGACCACCTTCCGTCGGATCACATTTCCCCTTTTGATGCCCACAACGCTGTTTGTATCCACCATCGCCTTGACCAACTCCATCAAGATGATCGACCAGGTGGTGATTATGACGGAGGGCGCCCCCAGCAATGGCAGCTCCATGCTGCTTTACTACATCTACCAAAATGGATTTATCTTCTTTGATCAGGGCCTGGCATCCACACTTACGGTAATCATGCTGCTGATTATGCTTGCAATTACCATGGTGCAGTTTCTGGGTACAGACAACAGGATTCACTATTCCAACTAAAGGGGGGGATGCATTCATGAGCAAAAAGCATAACGGCCTGTTTGTGGCCTTGGCCTTTCTGGGAGGAATCCTGTGGCTGATCCCCTTGGTTTGGATGCTGGTAACCGCATTTACAGAGCCCACCTATGAGATGAGCCTGCTGCCCAAAACGGCTTTTTCGTTTACGAACTTGAAATATGTCTGGGAGAACGTGCCCTTTGGCCAGTATTATTTGAATACCCTGCAAATTGTAGTGGTGACGTTTTCCATACAGTTTGTTACTGTAACCCTGGCTGCCTATGCGCTGGCGGTTATGGATTTCAAAGGGTCAAAAGTGGTATTTGCCATCATTTTCATGCAGATCATCATACCCAACGATGTGCTGATTATGCCCAACTACCGCACGCTGGTGGACTTGCAATTGACCGATACGAAGCTGGGAATCATGCTGCCCTTCCTGGGCTCGGCCTTCGGCACCTTCCTCCTGCGCCAGCATTTCAAGACCATTCCCGCATCCCTCAAGGAGGCGGCCACCATAGACGGCTGCAATACATTGCAAACCATCTGGCGGGTGTATGCCCCCTGCGCTAAAACGGCTTACATCTCCTTTGGCCTCGTATCGGTCAGCTATCATTGGAACAACTTCCTCTGGCCGCTGATTGTTACCAATGCCGTTGAAAACCGCCCGCTGACGGTGGGCCTGGCCATATTCGCCAAGAGCAAGGAAGCGGTAATGCAGTGGGCCAATGTCTGCGCCGCTACATTTATCATCGTTGTGCCGCTGGTGATGGCCTTCTTTATCTTCCAGCGCAAGTTTATCAATAGCTTTGTATCATCCGGTATCAAGTAGGGAGGCTGCGGTTGTGGAGATAAGGTTTTTGGGCATAGGCTCGGCGTACAATACTGCCTGGGGCAACAACAACGCCTATTTCCGCCGGGGGGAGGACCTCTGCCTTCTGGACTGCGGTGAGGCATCTTTTCACGCCCTGCGGCGCCGTGGCTTTTTGGAAGACTGCCGGGGCAAAATCATTGTATTCCTTACCCATTGCCATGCGGATCATGCGGGGAGCCTGGCTTCCCTTTGCTCCTATGGGTACTATAAGCTGGGGAAGAAAATCCATGTTGTGCATCCCGACAAAAGGATCGTTTCTCTTTTGGGCTTGATGGGCATTCCTGAGGATCAGTTCCACTACCATGGAGCACTGGAAGACCTGCTGCCCGGCATCACAGCCCAGGCACTGCCGGTAATCCATGTTTCGGATATCCCCTGCTACGGGTATCTCCTCTGCGAGAATGGGGCATATACCTATTACAGCGGGGACGCCGGGTCCATTCCGGACCGGGTATTGGAACTGTTACGGCAGGGAGCCCTGGAAAAGCTGTACCAGGACACCTGCTGGGCACCCAAGGACAGCCCGCCCTCCGGACACCATCTTTCCTTGTACCAATTGGAAGAAATCATTCCCCCTCCCTTGCGCAATAGGGTATACTGTATGCACTTTAATACGGACTATCGTGATGACGCAAAGGAAGCGGGGTTTTCCTTGGCGCAGCCGGATGAATTTTGGCACGTGGAGGAATAAACCATGTTCAAAGTGGTCATTGCAGAGGATGAGCATCTGATCCGCCAGGAGCTGGTGATGATGATTGATTGGAAGTCGCTGAACCTGCAGGTGGCGGGGGAGGCGGAGGATGGCCAGCAGGCCCTTGAATTGGTGCATGCCGTAAGGCCCCAGCTTCTGATCACGGATATCCGCATGCCCGCTTTGGACGGTATTTCCCTGATACGCAAGCTTAAAGGGCAGATGGATATGGAGTTTTTAATCATATCCGCCTTGACGGAGTTTGACTGCGCCCTGCAGGCCATCAAGCTGGGCGTGGCAGACTATATCATGAAACCCATTGATGAAAACGTTATGTTCCAGACGCTTCAAAAAATCGTGGCGAGGCTGGACGTCCTCCAGGAGCAGGAAGCTCCAGGCCAGGCTGGTGATAAATGCCTGTCTCCCCGGCAGGTGGGCAACCATTACATGCAAAAGGCGCTGGAATATGTTCAGAATAATTTCGCGAAGGACCTGACTGTCGGCATGGTGGCAAACCATCTGCATATCAGTGACGGGTATTTGAGCAAGCTTTTTGTCAAGTATGCCGGCATGCGCTTTTCGGAATATTTGAACTATTACAGGGTTTCAAAATCCATTGACGCGCTGCAAAAAACCGACCTGAAAATCTATGAAATCGCTGAAATGACCGGATATAAGGATTACCGCCATTTTTCCTTTGTGTTCAAAAGCATTATGGGCATATCCCCCAACCAGTACAAGGATACCCATTTTACAGAATAGAGTCATCCCAAGCCGACACGCAAAAAAGACCGCCGTTTGGCAGCCTTTTTTGCGTGTCGATAAAGTGGCTGCGCCGCTTTTTCGAGTCTGCAGCCTTCACCTGTGAGCTATGCTCTCGGCCGGTGAGGGCTGTAAGGAAACCTTGCTGCGCAAGGCTTCCGAAATCGATGTGCACGCCGCCGATTTAGGATGTACAGTCGGAGGGGGCACCCCTCCGACACCTCCCATAGGTTATTTGACAAATTGAAAAGGCCGCCAAATGGCGACCTTTTTTATGGAAGAGCTTCAGTAGAACGCTTACAGCACCAGTGACGGCGGGGCGTAAACGCGGGTGGCCAGCTCGCTGTTGAGCATGTATAACCCCTTGGCATCGGCCCCGAACAGATCGTAGCGCTTGATGAGATCATCGGCGTTCTTTTCCTCTTCGCCCTGTTCCTTTACAAACCAGTTCAAAAAGTTCATGGTGCGGAAATCGTCCTGCTTTTGGGCAGCGGCATAGATGGTGTTGATGCTTTTGGTTACAAACCGTTCATGCTCCAAAGAGGCGTGAAGGGGCGCTTGGAAGGAGGAAAAGTCCGCCTTGGGCGCGTCGATGGCCGTCAGCACGACCGGTTCACCTTCGTTGATTAAATACTGACGCATGAGCATGGCGTGATCCCGCTCCTCCTGGGCCTGCACCGTAAACCAGTTTTCAAATCCGTTGAGATTCTTTTCGGCGTAGTAGTTGGCAATGGCCAGGTACAGGTAGGCCGAATAAAGCTCTTTGTTGATCTGCGTATTGAGAAGTTCCCGAATGTCCTTGTTCAACATAATGATACGTTTCCTTTCTACATTGAATGTTCTTCATTGGCTTTGCTTTTAAAGTATATCGTTTTCGGCGCTTATCGCCATCGTTACCGGAACACCTGCAGCCTCTTTTCCATGGGCATATGTTCCTTTTCCCCCGGGGCGGCCGCGGCCTTCCCAAAGGGCATCTGGGCCGTCAGCTTCCAGGAATCCGGCAGATTCCATTCCTTTTTGACCGCCTCAT
>JAEVYX010000056.1 GCA_023392515.1 Bacillota bacterium
AGGCTGACAGTGGCACCGACATGGCTCTTGTATTGGTTGATGTGGATGATCTGGCCTTCGCCCGCTTCCTTAAGCCGGGCAAAAATCCCCCAGTTCTTATAAACCCTGTACCGGTAAATGTTCGGCACAGCGCCTGAGGATATGCTGTCGGACAACGTATGATAGGGTATGATATGAATATCGATTTGGTCTTTACGGGAAAACATATGCCGCTGCAAAAGTGCCGCTGCCTCGGCTTTTGCCTCCTTGCCGTCAGACAAATACAGGCGCACAGCCAAGCTGGTGCTCATATCGGCAAGCATTTCCCTGTATTCCTCCAGCATGCCTGCCATCAGTTCCGCGGTCTGCTGCCCGACGGTTCCCAATTCTTCCTGAGCCTGGCGCACCAGCATGTTGCGGTTAAGGCCGTCATAGGCCGCGCCTACTAAAATAGCCGGAATCAGCGCTAGGCAAATCATCATCATAAGCAGCCGGTTAAAAAAGCTTTTCTTGTGGTATCTCACGCAGGTTCCATCCTTTTATTTGATTAAAAACATATCTCGATATATGTAGCAAATTTCGACAGGTAAACGGCTTTTCCTCTCCCTTGCATGATTTGCTTGTACGCCCTGATATTGACAGACACCATCCATCCATGCCACAATCTTTTCGACGCGTGTTCACCTATACGCGCAAGCACGGTTTGGAGAGGATGAATCCATTGATTGGCAAGCATTTGAAAAGGTTTCCCTTTGACCATATCGCAAACTTCAGGGACCTGGGCGGTTATCCCGTCGGAAACGAGAGCATGTCCCGGTACGGCGTTTTTTTCCGTTCCACCCATTTGGGTCTGGCATCAAATACGGATCTTTCCAGAATAAAAGCCATGGGCATCCGCACTGTGATTGACCTGCGCTGCTCCGATGAAATCTCCCTTTTGCCGGACGCCTGCATGAATGACCCGGAAATACATTGGGCGAACGTGTCCCTCATGGGGGACATCCCCCTGGATGAAATCGATATAGTTCCCAACGAAAAAAATACACCCAGCCTTGTTGGCATGTATAAACAAATCTTAACCCTGGGCGCTGACCGGCTGCGGGAGCTTTTCATGCTGCTGCCGGAAGCGGTCAAAAATGGCGCGGTGCTTTTCCACTGCGCCGCCGGAAAGGACAGGACCGGCATTACCGCCATGTTCCTTTTAAGCCTTTGCGGGGTAAGCAGGGAGGATATCATAAGCGATTATGAGGTGAGCCACACCCTGATGGAAGCGTTCTCCCCGGAGGATATATCCGGCTCCAACCATTCCAACATGCATGATTTATTGGATTTTATCGCGGAGCGGCACGGATCCCCCAGGGGATACCTGATGGAAATCGGCGTTACGGAATCGGCCCTTGAAACATTAAAAAGCAGCCTGTACGAGCCTTTTTAAGCCGAAGCAAAAGCAAGCAGGAAATCCCGGACCTGCGGTGAATGCCTTTAAAGGGTCTTGATGATATCATTGGGAATTGTGCTGGAAGGCGGCGTTTACATGGGTTTTCTGACCCGGGACAAGCAGTTTTACCGCTCCTTTTTTTCCATGGTCTTTTTTATTGCCGTACAAAACGTAATCACCTTTGGGGTAAACCTGGCGGACAATGTGATGCTGGGGCAGTACAGCGAAACCGCGCTGTCCGGAGCGGCGCTGAGCAATCAGGTTCAGTTTTTATTGCAGATGGTGGTAGGCGGCGCAGGCGAAGGGATGATGGTGCTTACCGCTCAGTATTGGGGGAAGGGCGACGCCATGCCCATCCGGCGCATCGTGGCCAAGGGAATGGCCTTTGGCGTTCCGGTAGTGGCAGGTTTTTTTGCCGTTTCCTTCTTTTTCCCCCAGGCGGTTTTGTCGCTACTGAGCAATGAAGCGCCCATCCTGTCAGCCGGGGCCCAATACCTGGGTATTTTAAGCTTTTCCTTTCCTTTCTTTTACATAAGCAGCCTCCTTACCGCCTCCCAGCGAAGCGTCGGAAACTCAAAGCTGGGAATGTTTTTGTCCCTGGCAGCGTTATTTCTCAATGTAGGGCTCAACTATGTGCTCATTTTTGGACACTTGGGCTTTCCCGCCATGGGTATCCGCGGGGCGGCCTATGCCACCCTTACCGCCAGGGTTGTGGAATGCCTCCTGGCAGCCGGGTATGTGCTGTGCCTGGACAAGCGCCTTCAGATGAAGATAAAGGATTTCTTCACCTTTGACCGCCTCTTAAACCGCGACTTTAACCGGATCGCCCTGCCCGTGGTACTCTCCGGCAGCAGCTGGGGCATTGCCATGGGGGTGCAAACCTCCATTCTGGGCCATATGGGCCCGGCGGCCATCGGTGCAAACAGCATTGCCACGGCGCTGTATCAAGTGGTAACGGTGGTGGCTTTCGGCGCCGCTGCCGCCGCCAGCATCCTTATGGGCCAAACGGTAGGCCGGGGAGACCTTCACCTGGTCAAGGCCTATTCCCGTACACTGCAAACCCTTTTCCTTTTGATTGGGCTTGTGACCGGCGGGCTTCTATACCTGATGCGGGGGCCGGTCATTTCCCTGTATGGGGCGGATATCGCCCCGGAGACACAGGCCCTTGCCGATTCCTTTCTGACGATTCTTTCCATCACCGTTGTGGGCACCGCCTACCAGATGGCGTGCCTGACAGGCATCGTCCGGGGCGGAGGCAACACAAGGTTTGTACTCATCAACGACCTGGTATTCATGTGGGGCTTGGTGCTTCCCGCCGCGTACCTGTGCGCTTTTGTGTTCCGCCTTTCCCCCGCAGTGGTTTTCTTTTGCCTCAAGAGCGATCAGATTACAAAATGCCTGGTGGCCGTATTTGTGGTAAACCGCTACCGCTGGGTGCGGCAAGTCACCAGAACTTCATCAACCGTGTAAATGGAAAGGGGGCTTTATGATGCCTACTGAGCCAACCTCCCCTCTGGTAGAAGCCATGAACAGCGGCATCGAAACCGCAGGGCAGGCCGCCGGGCAGTTTATCACCGATCTTCCGCTGTGGCTGAGCAAGCTGCTCCTGGCAGCGCTGGCAGCCTTGGTCGGTGCCATGGCCGTGCGGCTGGGGCGCCGGATTATCAAAAAGCTGGTGCGCTCCCGCAAGGCGGGGGATGCCCGGGCCATGGGCCAGCGGGAAACCTTGCGTTCCCTGGTCTGCAGCGTGTTTGACTATACCATGTATTTCATCATTGCCACCATTGTACTGGGCATCTTTGGGGTGAATGTCACATCCATGATTGCCGTGGCCGGGGTCGGCGGTGTCGCTATTGGCTTTGGCGCCCAAACCCTGGTGAAGGATGTCATTTCCGGTATCTTTCTTTGGGCGGAAGGAAACATGTCCGTAGGTGACGTAGTGGACATCAACGGCCTTTCCGGAGAGGTGGAGTCCATTGCGCTTAGGACAACAGCCATCCGCAACTACAGCGGCAACCTGTTCGTAATTCCCAACGGCGACATCCGCACCGTGACCAACATGTCCAGGTCTTTCAAGCGCGCCATTGTGGACGTGCGGGTGCCCTATGAGGAAAAGCTGGAAAGGATACTTTCCATACTGGAAGATGAAATGGGAAAAGCCTTTGCCCGAATCGAGGGCCTCTCGGAAACACCCCAGGTGCTGGGCGTACTGGCCTATGAAACGGATGCCATCATCGTACGCCTGGCGGTTTTATGCCCTGCCAAGGAAAACTGGCGCATTGAGCGGGAGCTTCGCCGGCTTGTAAAGGACCGGTTTGACGAGGAAGGCATTCAAATGCCCCATGTGCAGAAAATTGCGATAAAGTAAGCAAAGAAAAACGGCCCGCGTTGGGCGGAGGTGTCCTATGGAACAGCGGATGTATCTCATTACAGGCGTGATGGCGTCAGGGAAATCCACCGTATCCGAATTGCTGGCCGGAGAGTTCCGGCCCGGGGTGCATTTGCGCGGCGATATCTTTCGCAGGATGATCGCAGGCGGCCGGGAGGATATGTGTGAAAGCCCGTCACCCGAAGCCTTGCGGCAATTGGAGGTGCGCTACGCGCTGACGGCTATCACTGCAAAGGCGTATTATGACGCCGGTTTTTCCGTGGTTATACAGGACAATTACTACGGCCCAGAGCTTTCTAAGATGCTTGCCCGCCTGACGGGGTACCCGGTTCGGGTTGCCGTGCTGGCACCGAACCTGGAAGCCATCCGCCAGCGGGAAGCCGGGCGGTCCAAAAAGGGGTATACAGGCTTCTCTATTGAAAGCCTGTACAAGGGGTTTATGGAAACGACGCCCCGAATCGGCCTTTGGCTGGATACCTCCCACATGACACCCGAAGAAACCTGCCGGGAAATTCTTGCATCAGCCTGCATCATTGATTCCTGACCCGCCCGGCACATGGGCGGAATTCCCTGCCAAACCCATGATTCGCCCGGAATTGACAAGCTTCCCCTGCTGTGCTACCATAACTTGCAGGCAAAATCGTCATGTATAGGAGGCACCGGTTATGGCGCAAACCCGCACCCAGGAGGCCTATGCCCTTCCCGAATGGAAAGGCCCGCTTTCCCACCCTTTTTACAGCCTGGTGGTCAAGCGCGTATTAGACTTTCTGCTGGCGCTTCTTTTATTTATTCCCTGCTCGCTTTTCATGCTGCCCATCGCCCTTGCGGTGCGGCTGGATTCCCCCGGCCCCATCTTTTACCGGGCGCCCAGGGGCGGCTACCGGAACAAAACCTTTTACATTTTCAAGTTCCGCACCATGGTGCAGGATGCGGACAAGACCGGCGGAACCACTGCCTTGAACGATGCCCGAATCACCCGGGTAGGCTGGTTTTTGCGCAAGACCAAGCTGGATGAAATCCCCCAGCTTCTAAACATTTTAAAAGGCGACATGAGCTTTATCGGCCCCCGGCCGGAGCTTCTTTTATACACCAAACAGTATAACAAGGAGCAGGAATGCATCCTGTGGGTACGGCCCGGCATCAGCGACGAAAGTTCCCTGCGCTACATCAACCAGGATGAACTGGTGGGCACGGACAACCCTGTGGAAAATTACGAAAAGTATATCCTCCCCCATAAGAACGCCATGCGGGTGGAGTACGCCTTGAATCAAAGCTTTTTGCTGGATGCGAAACTGTTTTTGCGCACCGTCGGCGGCGTATTTAAAAAGGCCCGCCGGGTGGTTCGGGAAACAGGTTCCGCCGGGGCGGCCGCCCAGCGCAAGGAGAACCTATGAGCGAAGTAACAAGCCGGGAGCTGGCCTTTAGGATCAAGCGCCACGGCATCGAAATGACGCATCTTTCCTTTGGGGCCCACATCGGGGCCATCCTTTCCGTGGCGGACATATTAGGGGTTTTGTATGCGGATATCCTGACGGTGGACCCGAAAAACCCCCGCATAGAAAGCCGGGACCGCCTGATTTTAAGCAAGGGCCACGCCGGGGCTGCCGTGTATGCCGCATTGGCGGAACGCGGCTTTTTTGACGTGGAGGAATTGAAAACCCATTACCAAAACGGCAGCCGCCTGTCTGGCCATGTATCCCACAAGGGTGTGCCGGGGGTGGAATTTTCCACCGGTTCCCTGGGCCACGGACTGCCGGTAGGCGCCGGCATGGCCTTGAGTGCCAAACGGGACGGGAAAAACCACCGGGTGTACGTGATCTGCGGCGATGGGGAGTGCGATGAAGGCTCCATGTGGGAATCCGCCCTGATCGCCCACCAATGCCGGCTGGATAACCTTGTTTTGATTATTGACTATAACAAAATGCAAAGCCTGGACTTTTGCGAAAACACCATAGCCCTCGAGCCCTTCGGGGACAAGTGGAAAGCCTTTGGCTGGCATGTGATAGCGGCCGACGGCCACAATCATGAAGACCTGCACCGGGCTTTTCAGGAGGCCCAGGCCCAGCGCGGGATGGGTAAACCCATTGTGGTCATTGCCCACACCGTAAAGGGCAAGGGCATCTCCTTTATGGAGAATAACATCCTCTGGCATTACCGTACCCCTCAGGGGGAGGAGTACGAGGCCGCAGTACGGGAGCTGGAGGCGCAAAAGCCATGAGAGACGCATTTACCGCCGCATTGCAGGCGCTGGCCGCCAAGGATAAAAACATCTTTCTCATTACTGGCGACCTGGGCTTTGCCGTATTGAAGCCTTACTGGGAAACGTATCCCGGCCAGTTTTTCAACGCCGGCATCAGCGAGCAGGCCATGACCGGCATGGCGGCAGGCATGGCCCTGGAGGGGAAAACAGTATTCACCTATTCCATCGGCAATTTCCCCACCCTGCGCTGTCTGGAGCAGATTCGAAACGACTGCGCCTACCACCACGCCAACGTGAAAATCGTGTGCGTGGGCGGCGGGTTTGTATACGGCTCCCTGGGGATGAGCCATCACGCAACCGAAGATATGGCCATTTTGCGAGCACTTCCCGATGTTACGGTGTTTGCCCCCGGCGATCCGGAAGAGGTTCGGGCCGTCATGCCGGTTCTGGCTGCCCATCCCGGCACCTGCTATTTGCGGCTGGGCCGGGGCGGTGAGCCCACCATCCATAAGGCCCCCATTTCCGATTACCGGCTGGGCCAGGCCATCTGCCTGCGGGAAGGCGATCAGGCCGTGCTGTTTTCCAGCGGCGGGATTCTCACGCAAACGATGGCCGCGGCGGAGCAGCTTTCCGGGCGCGGTATCCGGGTGGGCGTGTTCAGCTTCCCCACCTTAAAACCCATTGATGAAGGGCTGATCCGCCGCCTTGCCAAAGAGGTGCCCCTCATCGCCACTGTGGAGGAGCATACGGTCATCGGCGGCCTGGGCGGCGCGGTTTGCGAAGTAGTGGGCGGCATGCAGGGCAGCCGGGCAAGGATTTTGCGCATCGGCATGCAGGATCAGTACACCGCCATCGTGGGTACGCAGCAGTACCTAAGGGAAAAGTACGGCATGGACAGCGCATCCATTGCCAAAAAGGTAGAAGAAGCGCTGGGAGAAAGGCTATGAGCGACACGCAGGCAAACCTTCAGGCCGTGCATCAGGAACTGCTTGGCCAGCTGAACGATATTGTCAGGGTCTGCCGGGAATACGAAATCCCCTACGCCATGATGTGCGGCACACTGCTGGGCACGGTTCGCCATCAGGGGTTTATCCCCTGGGATGACGATATCGACCTGATTATGACAAGGGACGCCTATGAGCGGTTTGCTCAGATTTATCCGGATGTTTGCGACGGGAAATATCTCCTGAGCCATACCAACACCTGGACGCCCCGGGTGATGAGCAAAAACCCCCAGGCGGCGGATGCCTTTACGGACCTGTTTATTTTGGATTACCTGCCCGACGGCGCTTTTGCCAGGCGCATGCGGCTATTGCTTTTGCGTGTATTGCAGGGTATGCTGAAAAAAAATGTGGATTACAGCCGCTTTTCACTGCCCCAAAAGGCTGCGCTATTTGTAACGCACCTGATGGGCCTGCCCTTTTCCGTCAGGCAAAAAACCAGATGGTACGCAAATCTATCCCAGCGGACTTCCATGGGCCGGGATATGCATATGTCCAACGGCGCCTTTGGCCTTCTTTCCATGGCCTGGGACAGGACGCTTTTTGAAAATTTGACAGAAGCCTCTTTTGAAGGGCTGACGGTGACAATACCCCAAAACTATCACGAAGTGCTGGTAAAGCTGTTCGGGGAGGATTACATGACCCCGCCGCCGGAGCATGAGCGGGTAGCCAAGCACCTGGACCTGTAACCCCCTTCCCGTCAGAAAGGGACACAATGAACCGGACAAAAGCAGCCATGAAAAATACCCTGGCAACAGGCGCCTATCAGATAACAGCCATGCTCCTGGGCTTTGTAACCCCCAGGCTCACCATGGCTTTTTATGGTTCGCAAATCAACGGCCTGGTGGCTTCCATTACGGAAATCATGAGCTATTTCAAGCTGGTGGAGGCAGGGCTGGCCGCCGCCGCCATCTATGGGCTGTACAAGCCCCTCAGCGAAAATGACCATGACGGGGTCAGCGCCATCGTTTCAGCCGCCCGCAAGTTTTACGAGGTGTCCGGAAGGCTGTTTATCGCCCTGACCTGCGGGTTTGCCATTATATATCCCTTCATCGTGCCCTGCGACAGCCTGTCCCCCTTGTCGGTAGGGTTTTTGGTATTGATTATGGGCATATCCGGGGCGCTGGAGTTTTTCACCCTGTCCCGCTACCGGGTGCTGCTTACCGCCGACCAAAAAACGTACGTTGTCTCCTTTGCTTCCATGGCGTCGCTGCTTTTGCAGACGGCGGTGATCATCGCATTATCCCTTTTGCGTATGAACATCCTTCTGGTGAGGCTTTTTGCGGGAGCCACGATCCTGGTCCGCTCGGTGCTCCTGTACGCCTATGTAAAAAAACATTACCCCTATGTAAACTACAAGGCCGCCCCCAATAAAGATGCCCTGAGCCGCCGCTGGGACGCGATGTACCAGCAGTTGACCGTCACCCTCCACCAGGGCATGGGCATTCTGCTTACCACCTTCATTACCCGGGACCCGCTGCTCATCAGTGTATACAGCACCTACCACCTGGTTACAGTAGGGCTTTGGGGGATACTGAAAATGGTCACCACGGGGCTGTACGCCTCCTTCGGCGACCTTCTCGCCCGGGGGGAAATGGACCGGTTTCAAAAGGCATACCGGGAATTTGAATACATGTACCTGTCCCTGATCACCGTATTATATTCCGTGGCGCTGGTTTTGATCGTGCCTTTTGTGGCCTTGTATACCCGGGGCATGGCGGATGTGAATTACGTATTGCCCGTGCTGGGCACTTTGCTGGTGCTGGAAGGGCTTACGGATCAAATCAAGGCCCCCTTGGATTTGATGGTGACCGCTGCCGGAAAGTTTCGGGAAACGCGGCACCACAACACCATGCAGGTGGGTTTGGGCATCGCCCTGGGGCTTGTTCTGGGGCTGCTGTTCGGCCTTCCCGGCATTGCCGCGGGCATCCTGCTTGCCAATGTATTCCGCACCGGGCTGCAGCTTTGGTTCGTGCCTAAGCATATCACCGGGCTTCCCGCCCGTTTGACACTGAAGCGCATGGGCCTGTCCGCCCTGGCTATCGGGCTGATCGCCCTGCCTACCTTCTTTTTCCCCCTTGCGCCTACCCGGTTTCTGGAATGGATCGGCTGGGCCGTCGTGATGGTTCTCTATGCCGCAGCCGTCGTGTTCGGGCTTGGGCTCCTCTTTGAGCGGCCTTGCCTGAAGGCGCTCCTCATCCGGGGAAAGGGGTTGCTGGGCGGCAGATTGAAGCGTGGATAAGGATGCGAATGGTTTCAATATAAAAAGGAGCTGTCGTGCTAAGCTCATATAATGTATAAAGTTATTTAAGAGGAAGAATTTCGCGCCTTCAGGTGCGACCAAAGGGCTTTCCGGTCGCCCTTTGGAAACCTTCGGATGCCATCCTCTTGCATACTTATCACATTATATGACTAACACAACAGCCTTTTTTGTTTTCTATGAGATGCGCCGGGCAAAGCCCATCGCCAGTTATTGAATCCATACGCTGGTGCCGGTACGCACATCCACCGAGGAGGCGATATTGTTGGCATGGTCGGCAATGCGCTCCAGGTTGGTCAGCATATCCAGGTACAGCATGCCGTTGCGGGCAGAGCATTTGCGGTTTTTCAGCCGTTCCACATGGTGGTCGCGCAGGGCCGCGGTCCAGTCGTCCACCGCCTGCTCCTCGTTTTCGATGGAGGCCAGGATATCTTCATCCGTTAATTGGTGGTTGAAAACATTCAGGGCCTGGTCCAGCATATGGGATACGCGGCCGTTCATATCGGCCAGCTCCTGCTCCGCCTTGCTGGAGAACTTGATCTTATCCTCCACCCGCTTTTGCGCCGCTTCCAAAATATTGATGCTGTGGTCGCCGATCCGCTCCAGGTCGTTGATTACATGGAACAGGGACCCTACCAGATGCACATCCCGCTCGCCAAGATCCAGCGCCTTGATCTCCACAAGGTAGGTGGTAATCTCCTGGTTTAAGTAGTCCAATACCTCTTCGGTATCCTGCACCTGCCGCTCCGCCGATATATCCGCGTCCAGGAAGCATCGCATGGCCATTTTGAAATTGCGATTGGCCAGTTCGCCCATCCGTTCCACCTCTTTGAACAATTGGCTGACGGCAATGGGCGGGGTCGCCAGAAGGCGGGGGTCAAAGTGGTTCATACGCCGGGCTTCACGCTGGGGATCGGTGCCCCGCACAAACAGCCAGGCCATTTTTTCCAGGCCTTTAGCCAGGGGCAGCAGAATCACGGTTGTGCCAATATTGAAGACCACATGGGTAAAAGCAATCTGAAGCCGAACGTTATCCGGGGAGAGGGACTTGATCCAGTCCGCAAACGGCACTGCAAGGGCAATCCCAATAAAGATCGCAGACCCCAGAATATTAAACAGGAGATGCACAATGGCGGCCCGACGCGCCGTATGCGTTGTACCTGTGCTGGCCAACAGCGCAGTGATGCAGGTGCCGATGTTCTGGCCGAAGAGGATGAAGATGCCTCCGTTCAGCGTAACAAGGCCCTGGTCCGCAAGGGCCTGCAAAATACCCACGGACGCCGAGCTGCTTTGAATGATGGCAGTTATGGCGGCCCCTATTAGCACCCCGAGGAAGGGATTGCTGACACCGCTCATCAGCGTCCGGAAGGCTTCCCATTCCCGAAGCGGCTTCATGGCAGTGGTCATGGTCTCCATGCCGATGAACAGGATGCCCAGCCCCATGAGCACATTGCCCACCTGGCGGATGCGTTCCTTGCGGGCAAAAAAGACGAACATCATGCCGATGCTCGCGAAAATGACCCCAAAGTCCAGCTTGATGGATAGCATCAGCGATGTCACGGTGGTGCCGATGTTGGCCCCCATGATGACCCCCACCGCCTGTGCCAAAGAAAGAAGGCCGGCATTGACAAAGCCCACCACCATCACCGTGGTGGCACTGGAACTTTGAATGACGGCCGTAACACCGATACCGACCAAAACGGCCAGGAGACGGTTGCTTGTCAATTTGTTGAGCAGCCGCTGAAGCCCGGATCCCGCCGCCCGCTCCAGCCCTTCGCCCATCAGTTTCATACCAAAGAGAAACAGACCCAACCCACCAAATAAGGTACAGACATCCATCCAATCCATGCGCAATCCTCCTGTGCATGTGGGGATGCGGCCATTCTTTTCCCGCACCCATTCGCTATTTTTCTACATAACGTGTATAGCGTATCATGAACAGGTTGCGTTTGTAAAGAATTTTTCTAGTCTTTCTTCCACATTTCTTGCATGAGTGAAACTACGCCGCCGGAAAGCCCTGCCTATCAGCTTTCCACACTTTCCAGCCACTGTTCCAGCTCTGCAAGGGTATCAAATCCCTTGCCGACCCGGATTTCCTCCTGTATGGCCTCCGGAAGGGAATCCAGGCTTGTTTCCAGCGTTTGCAAAAATGCCATGGCGTCCCCGTACTTGTTTTCAAACACACCCAGGATTCCGGTTTCGTCGGGCATAAGCACCACATGCTGGGCGCAGTACAGGTCCAACTGCCGTTCCATGGTAACGCGCTTGGGCAAAAATTCCGTCACACGCCATTGGTCATAGGCGGTTTCAATGTCCTGCCGGGTCTTCCCTACCAGTTCCTGGGGCATGCCGGTACGGCGGGTAACTTCATGGCCGCAGCGGGAATAGGTCATGTTTTGAATCAACTCACAGCCGCTTTCCAGCTTGGTAGAAGAAACTGTTCCGGCCAAATCCGCCTGGGGAGATGCGGTGTCCGTCGCCGGAGGTGCTTTTGCATCCCGGGGATACAGCCCCACAATCAACAAAACTGCCAGGGCCAGCAGCGTGGCTGCGCCAAAGATCACCTGGCGCCTCATGAAAGGGATTCGTTCCAGCTTTTTCTTGCCATCATCGCGGCGGTTGCTTTCCATTGCTTTCGCCATCCTTTATTTGTGGATGGCTTCAGTATGCCCAGCAACCATCGTTTGCATGCCTTTGCACGATATGTTACAATGGCCGGGCAATAAAAAAAGAGGGTGATCCTATGGCAGTAAAAGCTTGCCTTTTCGACCTGGACGGTACGCTGCTCAACACGCTTTTTGATATAGGCGATGCCATGAACCACGCGCTTTCGGACAATGGCCTTCCGGAGCATTCCTATGATGCTTACCGCTATTTTGTGGGCAACGGCGTCAAAGTGCTGACAGAGCGGGCCACAGGCTTCAAGGAAGACGCCTATGACAGGGTGCTGGCCGCCTACAGAGCCTATTATGCCGCGGGATGCAGGAACAAGACCGGCCCCTATGAAGGGATTCAGGCCATGCTGGCAGCTTTATCCCGCATGGGGCTGCCTCTGTGTGTGCTGTCCAACAAACCCCACGATGACACGCTGGAAGTGGTTTCTTATTACTTTCATGACATTGCCTTTGCCAAGGTGCAGGGGCAGTTGGATTCCGTGCCGGTGAAGCCCGACCCGGCCGGCGCGCTTGCGATTGCAAAGACCCTCAATATTTCCCCTTCGGATTTTTTATATGCCGGGGACACAGGGGTGGATATGGCCTGCGCCCGGAGCGCGGGTATGCAGGCGGTTGGCGTTACCTGGGGCTTTCGCCCGGAGGCGGAGCTATTGGAATATGGCGCGCAGCACATTATCAGCCATCCGGATGAACTGCCGGCGCTGATTCAAAAAGGGTGAAAAGCTTTCCTCAGCTACACTTATCCTTCATTTACGTATTCTGACGCGGGCAGCGCAGCGGGAGCGTCCGCCAATTTCGGCTGCTCCTGTACTGCAAGAGGCGGCACCAACAGGGTCTCCAGCTCTTTCAGCCGTTGAATACGCAGCTGTACCCGCCGCCCGGTGAGAAGCTTTGCCCGGTACTGGTCAAACAGCGCCCGCACGCCCATGGTAACGGGTATAGCGGCCCAGAACCCCGCGCCTGCGGCCACACAGGCGCCTACGCCCAGCGCAGCCCCTGTTTTGGCCATGCGGAACGCGCCGTCCCTCAGCCCTGTGGCGCTGCTCTTGCGGCCCAGAAGCACCTTTGTCTGCTCCGTAACGGCAATCAGCACAAAGGGAAGCGCGGTGCAGGCGCCGCCCAGCAGGTCATCCAGTATGCCCGCCTGGTCCAGCAACCCGGCATCCACACAGATTTCATCCACATAGCTTAAGCTGGTAGCCAGCGCGTCCACCAAGGTGTCTCGCTGGCGCTTTTGATATTTTCGTACCAATTCCTCGTATGTAATCAGAGGCCATTCCCCCTCTTTTGCACAGCCGCACACTTATTTCAGCAAGCCCAGCACCGTTACAATCACCCAGGCCCCGGCCAGTATGCCTGCCAGCACCGTAAGCTGGGACAGGGTCTGGTTTTTTTTGCCCATTTTCTGCTGTTTTATTTCCAAGGCGGACAGCCTCTTTTGCAGTTCTGCATAACGGGTGTCCGCTGTCTTTTGCAATCCTTCCAGCTTGTCGGCAAGCTCCCGCCGCACATCCGGCCCCTGCTGTTCCAGTATGGTCAGCCGTGCGGACATTTCTTCCGTCTCCCTGCGCAGGCGCATCTGGTCGTCGCACAGGCCTTCGGCCACAACCGTCATCTCGCTGGTGAAATCCTCCACCAGGCTTTCCACATCGGGGCCTTTAATGGCTTGAATGGCCCCGTCTATCAATTCTTTGGGCTTTCTCATAATACCCAGAGGCTTTTGCGCCATATGCACGCTCCTTTCCGGATGGAATCATCATACCATATTCACATAAATTGTACAAATCCCCCATGGCAGGGATAATACAAACCGGTTATAATAGAAAAAAGGATGTGGCAAAAATGTGGGTGGATTTAAGCTATGCCATGACGGACGGGATGCCCGTTTACCCGGGGGACCGGGCTTTCAAGCTTATTTTAGAAAAGCAGGTGGAGTGGGATCACTACGCAGCTTTTCACCTGTCCGCCGGGCTTCATGCCGGTACCCACGCGGATGCGCCCATGCACCTTCTAAAAGGGGGAAGCACCATTGCGGATATGATGCTATCCCGCTTTGCGGCTCCCGGCATGCTGATTGACGCCCGGGGCCAGGCAGAGATTTCCTCCCTTTCCCTTGAAGATGAGTCCCTTCGGGGCAAGGCGGTGCTATTGTGGACGGGGATGGAAGACGTCTATGGCACACCGGCTTATTATGAAGGCCATCCGGTGGTATCCATGGCGCTATGCAGCCAGCTTATTAGGGCCGGGATCGCCTTTCTCGGCATGGATATGCCCTCCCCGGACCAGCCTCCTTTTCCGGTGCACAAGGCGCTGCTGGCATCCGGCATTCCCATTGTAGAAAACATGCGCAATTTCAAGGCGCTGACCCAGCCTTTTGAAGTGTTTGCCTTTCCCCTTTCCCTTAACGCGGAGGCAAGCCCTGTGCGGGCAGCCGCCCGGATTTTGGAAAAGGACGGCTTTCCCGGTTTTAATGACAAATCCTTCAAGCCATGATATACTGACCCAGAATCATGAAAAATGAACGGGAGGGATGCGGATGGACTCATTCCTGCAGCGCCTGCACGCATGGAATAAGCGGCTGAACGATCTTCCCCGCAAAGGGTTATTGATTGCTGTGGTTCTGGGAACCTGCTTTTTGGCGGTGGCGTTATTCCCATTATGCTGGCCCTTTGTCGTGGCGTTGTTATTCGCCATGATGATGGAACCCCTGGTGCGACTTTTACGCAAAGCTTTTGCAAAAGTGCCCGTCGGAAAAAACCTGGCTACCATCGTCAGCATGGCGGTTGTGTTTGGTTTGCTTTTCTGGCTGGTGCGCATGATTCTAAGCCGCCTGGTTCACGAACTGCTGGCTTTGGCCCGGGCTGCGCCCGATCTTATCAAGTGGATCAGCAATGTCGTTACCGAGCAGGTTGGCGTGTTGGTGGACAAATATTCATATGCCCTGCCCGAGAATATTCTGGAAATAACGAATCAGGCGCTAAATGAAGTCAGCAAGCAATTGCTCAGCCTTGCAGGCAGCGTTTCCCGCACCATCGCAACAGGGGCCTGGGCCACGGCCATGTCGGTGCCGATGATGCTTTTATCTATCGTACTCACCATCATGGCTACATATTATTTCAGCAGCGACAAGGATCGCATTTTCGGATTTTTCCGCAACAATGTTCCTGCGGTTATGCTTCGTAAAGGAACGCTTTTGCGCAAAAACATATTTAAAGCGCTTTTTGGCCAGGCCAAATCGCAAATCCTGGTATCCATGCTTACCACCGCCTTGGTGATTGTGGGAATGATGATTATGCAAAGGCCCTACGGCCTTTTGATCGGCCTTCTCATTGGTGTGGCGGATGCGCTGCCGGTGCTGGGCGCAGGGCTGTTTTTGATCCCCTGGTCTCTTTTCGGATTTGTTGTCAGCGATACCACCACGGGGGTCGGCATGGCCCTGCTATATGTAGCAGTGGTCGTGATGCGGCAAATTGCGGAACCCAGGATCGTAGGCAAAAACCTGGGCCTGTATCCTCTGGCAACCATGATGGCCATCTTTGCGGGGTACCGGATTACCGGCGGCGTGCTGGGCATGCTGCTGGGCCCCATATTGCTGAACATCTGCAAAGTGGTGCTGGAGGCTGACCGTGCCGACGATGTACCGCTGCCGCCCGCGTCCCGGCTCAAACTTGTTTTCAAGCGGCACATGCCTGAAGGGGAAAAGCCGTCGCCTGGCAAGGATTCGGAAAAATAAATAAAAAACCTTGCCTGTTATAAACAGATAAGGCTTTATAGAAAAATGAAGGGGCTTTCCTGTTTTCAGGATCGCCCCTTCAGCACATATTCCGCCGCTTCCGCCAAATCCTTCAAAACAGGAACCCCTGCCTGCAGCAAGGTTGGCAGTGCCTGATGGCCCCCGGCAATCAGCGCACAGCCGCAGCCGATTTCCCTGGCCACCTCCGCATCGTGGAGTGTATCCCCCAAAAAGATTGCCTGCCGGGGGTCCACCTGGTGGCTCTTTAGAAAATCCTTTGCCAGTTGAACCTTGCTGGTGGCATAGATATGGCTTAGCCCCAGCGCCGCCTCAAAATAGGTGCCGATGGGAAAACGGGCGAGCTGCTCGTGCAAATGCTCCTGTTTGGAGGCGGACAGGATTGCCTGATAAAGCCCCGCCTTGTGAAATGCCTCCAGCGTTTCCACAGCCCCTTCATGCAATGCGCAATCCTGGCTCATCTCCATATATCCCATAGACCAGGCGTTGGCTACCTGGTCAAACATTTCATCCGGCACGCCGGCGTCCCGGTAGTAATCCCGTATGGGAAAGCGAAAAATCCGGTGATAATCGCTGACCGAGCCCAAGGGCTTCAGCCCGAAGCGGGGAAAAACCGCATTGTTGACGGCCAGCGCCGTTTCCACATCGTTAAGCAGCGTACCATTCCAATCCCACAGCACATAGGTCCAAGACATGCAAAAAATCCTCCCTTTTGCGCATATGATACGGCAAAAGGGAGGAGGTGTCAACGCTTCGCACAGCGCCGGGCTGTGTGCATCAGGACATTTTGCCCGCGATATCCCTGGCTACGGCAATGCCGGTAACGCTGGCCTGCATCAGTCCCCGGGTGATTCCCGCCCCGTCGCCAATGGCGTACAGGCCGGAAATGGCGGTTTCGAACTGGTTGTTCACCAGGATTTTGCTGGAATAAAACTTGACCTCCACCCCGTACAGCAATGTGTTTTTACTATACAGACCCGGGGCCAGGTTATCAAAGGCCTTCAAGGCTTCCACAATGCTGGTCAGATGCCTGGGAGGCAATACAAAGCTCAAGTCTCCCGGCACCGCTGTGCCCAGGGTAGGGATGGTGGTGGACTTGTTCAAGCGGCTTAAGTCCGTGCGGCGGCCCTGGAGCAAATCTCCCAGCCGCTGGACCATGATAGGCCCGCCGGTGAGCATATTTCCCAACTGGGCAATATAGCGGCCATACTCAATGGGCTGGTTGAAGGGTTCGGTGAACCTGGTAGACACCAGCATGGCAAAGTTGGTGTTGCCGGTGCGCCGGGACTCATCGCCATAGCTGTGACCGTTTACCACGGCAATACCGCCCTCATAATGCTCCTCGCTGACCACGCCGCCGGGATTCATGCAAAAAGTGCGCACTTTGTTTTCGTAGGTGTCGCTGTAATACACCAGCTTCGCCTCGTACAGGTGCTTTGTCAGATGATCCATAATGGCATTGGGTACTTCTACCCGCACGCCGATATCCACTTCGTTGTTCTGGGTGCGCAGTTTCAGCCTGCCCGCCTCAGCCGCAAGCCAGGCCGCCCCGCCCCGTCCGGGAGCCGCCACCACATGGGGCGCCAGCGCGGTATAGGGTTCACCCTGGCGGGGAGAAAGCTTTACGCCCACAACGTTTCCGTTTTCCACCAGAATATCCGTGGCGGTGGTCAGTTCCGCAAACTCCGTGTTGGTATTCCCAACCAGAAAATCGTGCATGGCCGCCAACACGCTGCCCGCGTATTCCGTGCCTAAATGGCGCACCGGGCAGGGAATCAGCCGGATATTATGGCGGCTGGCCTCATAGGCGATTTCATCCACCCTGCGGTCATCCAGGCCGTGTACTTCGGTAGGCGCACCAAAGCGCAGATATATTTCATCGGCATGCTGAATCAGCTTTTGCGCCTGCTGGTGGCCCATATAATCGCTGATATGGCCCCCCACCTCGTCGCTGAGAGACAGCTTGCCATCGGAAAAAGCGCCGGCGCCTGCCCAGCCGTGAACAATGCCGCAAGGATCGCAATGAACGCACTTGCCTGTCAGCCTGGCCGGGCAGGTACGCCTGGCGATGGCACGGCCCACATCCACGATCAGTACCTTGCTTTCAGGTTTTATGGCTGCCAGCTCCAGGGCTGTAAAAATGCCGGCCGGGCCCGCGCCAATAACAATCGCATCATACCGCTTTTGTTCCATGCAAGTGCCTCCTTTGGACTTGAGCGCCCGCAGATTGCGGTGCGCATAAAAGAGGCCCTGGGCAAATTTGCTCAGGGCTCTTTTGCGATTTATTTTAGCACAAATCGTATGGATTGGCAAGCCATCGTACAAAGATTGACAGGCCCCACGATTTACGCTTTTTAAACAATGCGTTCAAACTGCCGGAGTATTGAACTTTGCGAAGAATTCGGGAGACTGTACCTCTTCCCAAATCTGGTTCGCCTGGGGAATATGCCATTCCATGCCATCGGCGGTGACATAATCGGTAATTGCCACCTGCACCCGGTGAAGATCGGTGTAGTTTGGGACGGAGGAATAGCTGAATCCCCGGCCGACTGTTGCGCTGCCGGGATTCAATTGCAGAACATAGCTGCAGTAAACGTACGCCTGGTTGGCAGTGCCCATGCGCAGCATGTTGTTGCTCAGGTCATAGCCCCGAATGGCGAAGCTGACATGGGTAACGACCATATTGCTGTCATTGGCCAATTGTACCGACGGCTCGTAGTTGCTGGCGTTTAACAGCAGCGATAGGGAATGCACCCTTACAGCCCGGTTATAGTCACCGCAATTGACGATGGCCGTATCCGTATAGCTGCCCTCGTCCGACACGGCGGTAATGATGACCTGGCCCCAGGCCGCGGGCGTAACGGTGGCGTTGATGCTAGAACCGGTCACTTTGGCAATGCTCGTGTTGCTGGAGGACCAGTGGATTTTTGTATTGGATGCGTCATAGGGGTCCAGTACGGCGGTAAGCGTCCCCTGGTCGCCCACGCCAACGCGGATTTCATCCTGCGCAAGCGTCATGCCGTACAGGGGCTGGATTACATATACGGTGGCCTTATCCGTCTTTTTGCTGCCATCCTGGCAAACGACGGATATGATGGCCGTGCCCCGCTTGAGGGCGGTAACCAGCCCGTTTTGATCGACGATGGCTACCTTGGGATTGCTGCTTTGCCAAACCACCGTCTTGTCCGTTGTATTCTCCGGGCTGATAACATAGGACAATTGCGCGGTGGTCTGCACGGTCACATTCAGCTTATCCGCATCCAGTTCTATTTTGGTGGCGGGTTGCACAACGGTTAATGTGCAGGATGCGGTAATGTTCGGAAAATCCTTCGCGGCGGCGGTGATGGTTACCTGTCCGGGCAGGAGGGGCGTTACGTCACCCTTGGCGTTGACGGTGGCGATGGTCTCATCGCTGGAGGTCCACACCAATGATTTGTCGCTGGTGTTTTTGGGAAGCACCGTCGCCGCCATTTTCTTTGTCTTGCCGACCCAGATGGTGGCCGCCGTCTCCTTGAGGGTGATTTCCGTTGGCTGCTGCAGGACGGTAATGGCTTTGGACGCTTTCTTTCCGCTGCCGTCCGCCGCCGTGGCGGTAATGGTTACCTTGCCCCGGGCCAGTCCGGTGACAATGCCGTTTGCGTCCACGGTGGCAATCTTGTCGCTCTTGCTTTTAAAAGTTGCGGACTGAACGGAAGCGTCAGACGGCATATAAGATACAGTAAGCGGAAGGGTTTCCCCAACATAGAGCGTTGCGTCACCTGCGCCCAAGGCCATCTTCGTTATCGGCTGAATGACGGTGACGGTGCAGGCGGCGGTGATATCGGGGTTGCTTTCGCTTGCGGCGATGATTTGGCAGGTGCCCACGGCCACGGGCTTGATATTGCCTTTTTTGTCTACCGTAGCAACCGCTTCATTGGTGGATTGATAAAGAACCGTCCGGTTGCTTACGCCCTCCGGCGCCAGGGTTGCTTTCAGGGCAGCCTTTTTTTCCATGGCCAGCAGGATTTCCGTTTTATTAAGGGAAATCCCTGCTGCAGGCCTTGCAACCTGCACCGTTACCTTGGCTTTCAGCTTTTTTCCGTCCTTTGTAACACCTGCTGCGGTAATGGTGGCTTTGCCCTTTTTGATGCCGGTGACCACGCCGTTTTCATCCACGGCTGCAATCTTCTCATTGCTGGACGCAAAACTCAGCGCCCGCTTTGAAGAACCGGCCGGGGTGAGGGTCATGGCAAGGTCCAGCGCAGCGCCTTCAAAAACCGTCTCGGTTTTGTTTGCAAAGGCGATGGTTTCTGGTGTGACCGGAATGACATCCGCCTGCGCCGCAGCCGGCACAATGTTGGACAGCCGGGCAAGGTTTCCCTCGTCCGCATGAAGCTGAACCTGATACGTGGTGCCGGGCGTCAAGGTGAGCCCAGACAGGACGATGGTTCCGTCCGCCGCAGGTGGAAAGGGAACCGGAGTTTGAAATGTCTGATCCCCGGAGAGGATGCCGCCGGATTGGGCGTTTGCCGCCTCGGGTGCGTAGACGGCCGTCAGCGTTTGGGGCACATAGCCTTCTTCCCATTGGGAGAGAGTCAATATGAAACCATCTGCATACGCAGCCACATTTTCCAGCACAATTGCCGGAACAGACTGCGCCAAAGCGGCCCCGGATACCAGTGCCAGTAAAAGGGCCAACACCATACAGGCAAGGGATTTCCGATTCAACATTCGTTCAATCCTCCTTCTTGATGCGATCAGGCAGGCGGTATGCCTTTCCCAGGTTTATTATTTATTGTTAATAACGTATGATACCGGGAATTTCATGCAAATAAATCCGTATTTGACACCTTGCACGGCATTTTGCTATAAATTGTCAGCGGTGAATGGAACTCAAGATTCGTGTGAGGCTGGAAAGGCTTTCGTTCAATTCACGAAGCTCACCGGTGGACAGGCTTTCCGCCCATTGGGAAACCTGATCCAAAATGGTTGCGCGGATGGCTGTCAGCTTTTCCACCCCTTCGGGGCAGATGATGATATTAACCACCCGGCGGTCTTCGGCATCCTGTTCCCGCTTTACCAGGTTGGCAGCGGTGAGCCTGTCCACCAGGGGGGTGATGTTGGGTTTGGCAATCCCCAACCGGCGGGAAATTTCACTGACCGACATGGAGCCGTTATCACTAAGCATCGCCAAGACCTGCACATGGGATAAGGGGATTCCGTATTCCCGCTGGATGGTGTCCATGTGCAAAAGCCGCTTGCGGAAGATCGGCAAAGCGGCAAATAGGTTTTGTGCGATGCTGTCCACCATGATGGGATCTGATGTGCGTTTTTTGGGCATAGAAGTGTCTCCTCCTCGCATGCGGACGCATGCATATTACATCCTTTGGAAAAAATGTCGGTCATTTCTGACAGAAACGAAACAATTATATACCATATGATAAATGATGACAATGGGGAAGTGAGCTATAAATCCGAACGATATGTTGTTGCAATCAAGAAAATTTCATGTTTTGCACCGCAGATGCCCATAAAGGAAAAAACATGCAGGGAAATGATGCGGTTTATCGTTATATCTGATGTAACAAATGTATGTATGCCGAAAGAGTGGCATCGCCGCTTTTTTCGATTCAGGGTTTAGATTTTATGAGCTTTGCGCACCTCCGGCGCAGGATTCAAGTAACAGTTTTTTAAAGTTTCTTTACAACTTTGTCTCAATCAGGTAAAATAAACCTAAACATCTAGAAAGCGGCGGTGAAATAATAACGTGTTTGCAGATGTGTTGAATCAATTCCTAAGCAATCTGGTGAACGCCCTGGTCTATGCGGCCATCGCATTAGTAACCCTTGCGGGGGTCTTGAAATGTTTGCTTCCCGTATGGCGCAACATCCGTATCCTCCGCAGAAGCATTCACCGCCTGGAGAGCGCCGGGCCGGAAGAGCGGCCCATATGGCAGGAAAGCCGATTTCTAGGCAAGAAGCTTCAAAGCATCTGGCAGCGGTTTTTGACCAATGCGGAGCAGTTGGACGCACGGGGCCTCCCCTGCCATGTGGAGGATTTCATCAACGACGAAACCATCGTTCACAATCCCGGGCATTCTCAATTGGCGGAACTGATTCCCAGCCTATTAACCTCCCTGGGTATTCTGGGTACCTTTATGGGGCTCATGCAGGGTCTGTCCGGATTGGATATGAGTACGGCAGCCAATATTATGAAGGGAATCCCCTCCCTGATCAACGGCATGCATTACGCCTTTGCCACGTCCGTGGCAGGCATTACCTGCTCGCTTACGTTCAACGTGCTTCACCGCGTCGCCACGGGCGGCGCCTACAAGGCCTTGGACGAATTCGGCGAGGTCTTTACCCTGACGGCTATGCAGATTCCCCTTAATAACGATGTGCAGCTCATCATCCAAAACCAGGACAGGAACGCCATGCTCAGCCAGGCAACGGAAGATATCAGCGGCCGGATGGCGGGCAGCATGGAAATGGCCATCGGCCGGGCCATGCAGCCGGTTACCATGGCTATGGACAACTTTATTATCGGCGCCACGCAGGAGCAGATCGAGGGCGTGCAGCACATTGTTACTTCCTTTATAGAGCAGATGAACGCCTCCCTAAACGGGCAGTTCCTGAAACTGGGGCAGACCATTTCGGCCATCAACCAATCTCAGGTGGTCTCCCACGACCATTTGGACCGCTCCATGTCCGCCACCCAGGCCATTGTGCAGGAGGTATCCAAGCTGGAGCAGGTTACCCAGTCCGTTATGGAGCGCTTTGAAAACTATGTGGATACCATGCAAAAGGCACGGCTGGAGGATGTGGAATTCTCTCGCAGGGCAGGGGATTTGCTGGCCAACATGCATAAGGCCTCCGAGCATCAGGCGGCGTACCTGAACAAGCTGCAGGAATATCAGGCAGCGCTGCAGGGAAGCCTGCAGGAATACACCTCCTGGAGCGACCGTATCCTGGACGGCCTCCACAGCCAGTCCCAGGAGATGACCTCCGAATTGCACGGCGCATCCCTGGAATTGCAGGAAGGCAGCCAAATGCTATCCAAGAGCTATTCTACCTTTGTTGAGAATATTTCCGAAGGCTTGGCCCGGGCGCTGGGCATGTTTGATGAAAACATGCACGACCTGATTCAGACCCTGAACAGCACCCTGGAGGAGCTGGGCGGCACCGTTGAAAAAATGCCTGACCAGATGCGCCGCAACGCCGACCGTTACGGCCAGCAGGTGGACATGTATGTCAGCTCCATCTCCCAATTGCAGCAGGCCGTGTCGGATATAGCCCGGTCGCTTGGCAGCCAGCCGGCCCTGGAAAAACCGAAAAAGGGTAAGGATGATAAGTTTACCGTAGCAGAGGGGGCGTGAACATGACGGCCCGAAGATTTTCACGCAGGCCTGGCCGCCATGATTCGGGCGCTTCCTGGATTTCCTACTCCGATATGATGGCCGCCCTGCTGCTCATGTTTGTATTGGCGCTGAGTTACAGTATCTATCAGTATTTTACCATGATGGAAACGAAAACCGTCGAACTGGAGGAAAAGGGCGCACTCCTGTCCAGCCAGCAGTTACTGTTGGACGAGCAGTCTCAAAAGCTTCTCACCCAGCAGGAAACACTGTCCGCACAGGAAAAGGCATTGCTGGCAGCCCAGGCTTCCCTTTCCGAACAGCAGGGGCAGCTTTCGTCCCAGCAATTGACGCTGGATCAGCAGCAAAAACTGCTGGCGGCGGCCCAGGCGGCATTGGCAACCCAGGAGAGCGAACTTCAGGCCGCACAAATGCAGGTGGCCGACCAGCAAAACCGGCTGGATGCGGCAACATCGCTGCTCAACAGCCAGAAGGAAGCCATGAGTGCCCAACAGGTGAAGATTGACGACCTGATCGGCATGCGCACCAAGATCATACAGGAATTGAGCGTCACGCTGACCGGTGCCAACCTGAAAGCCACCGTTGACAAGCAGACCGGCGATATCGTGCTGGACAGTGCCGTATTTTTTGATACCGGCAAGAGCGGCATCAAGGATAGCGGGCAAACGCTGCTCAATCAGTTTATTCCCTTGTATTTAAGCGTGCTTTTGCGCCCGGAATATGAAGATTACCTTGGCGAAATCGTCATCGAAGGCCACACGGACACCCAGGGCGAATACCTGATGAACCTGGAACTGTCCCAGCAGCGGGCGCTTTCCGTGGCAAAATACTGCCTGCAGATGCCGGGTTTATCCGAGGAGCAGCGAGAATATCTGCGGAACATCCTTACCGCGAAGGGCAAAAGCTATTCCGACCCGGTGCTCAACGCAGACGGCTCCGTCAACATGGAGCAGTCCCGCCGGGTGGAGTTCAAGTTCCGCCTGAAGGATGCGGAAATGATTAATGAGATGAACAAGATTTTGTCAGGCCAATAACAAGGCGTAAGGGGCTGCTATTGTGAAGTTTGTGGCATGGTTCATGGTTTTTCTGCTGCTGGCCTCGGTGGCCGGGGTGGGATATCTGTACGCCACCGCCCAGGTGGTTGTGGAAGCGATGGGCGTCAAATCCTTCGAAGCCCAGGATCAGCAGGCGTATTTCGACGACCTAAAGCAGCGCCTGGAAAACGAAACGGTGCTGGGCACGGTGTATCAAAATACGCAGCTGGGCGAAGCATCGTCGTACGTCTTTTTAACCTATACGATCCGCCTTCGCAACGACTGTTTGATCACCGCCGATATGATCGAAGTGCAGATCGTGCCCACAGAATATGATATTCTGCAATTGGGGAATACCGATGTCAAAGCACTGCTCCCCCACACCAAGGGCGATCTCACCGGCACGGTGCTTGCCAAAAGGGATACCCACGCCGTCCGGCAGATTATCATAACCTATTATATTTGGGGCATTCCCTTTACGCTGAAGGAAACGTACGGCTGAGAAAACGGTATATCAACTGTTAAAGGGGCGGAATGTTTCCGCCTCTTCTTTACACCATCTCGATGCGCATACGAAGGAGGATGAATCATGAAAAGGTTATTCGTATTGCTGTTCCTTGCAATACTTGTGATAAGTATTGGCTTGAGCAGCGCCATGGCCGAGCAGCCAACAATCTCAACCAAAGAAATGATGCAAAAATACGAAGATGTCATGCTTGGAAAGAGCAGCTACATACAATGCAACCGCTATGATGATCTTTACCGCGAAGCAACGATGCCGAGCGAAATCCATGAGTGGTATGGCTATGAATTCGAAGAGCCTTTGAAGTTTGAAGCATTTTGCATTACCGATCTGGATGGGGATGGCAATATTGAAATCATATTAAAGCTTTCAGAATATTTTGGCTTTGAATTGCTGAGATACGAAAATGGGCAGGTGTACGGTTTTCCTTTTGTCTATCGGGCCATGGAGGACATAACCCTCGAAGGCGATATTCACGGTTC
>JAEVYX010000083.1 GCA_023392515.1 Bacillota bacterium
GCCGCGAAAAGTGTTTATTCCCACCTCTTTGAAAATGCGGGACAGTGTGCTTCCTTATTCGGAGGAATGAACCTGAAGGCTGATTGTTATTTTGCATAACAGTCAGCTTTTTCAATCACACAAGAAAACCAAGGAGCATTCGCATTGTGAATTATGGGAAATTCTGCACTTCATGGAATAATGTAGATCAATCATCCGTTACTTTTTCAGAGCGAAAATTGGGGGTGAAAGCATGAAGCGCATCATCGCGTTGCTAATGGTGCTGGTTCTTGTAAGCATTTCATGGATCGCATTGGCCGATGTATCCTTTCAGGCGAAAACCTATGATTTGGGCGGCCCGTTGGACCGGGTGAAGCTGCGCGCCAAACCCAGCACTAACGGCAAAATACTGGGCCAGTATTTCAGTGGTGTATTTGTGCAGGTTCTGGGAACTAAAGGGGATTGGTACCATGTTACCATCGGGAACCGGGAAGGGTATATGATGTGCAAATTCCTCACCACCGAGATCGCGGAGGATGACAGGAACGCGCAAGGGTGCCCCGGCGTGGTTCGATACCCCGCCCCAGAGGGATCGCTGCCTTTGTATCGCGAGCCCAGCGATACATCCGCTATCCTTGCATCCATGTCCGGCAGCGTGGATGTATTGGGGACTATCAATGATGATTGGCTGCATGTGCGCTGCCGTGGTGATAAGGGCCGGTTCCTCTACGGCTATTGCTCCAGTACAGATGTTACAATGGCTGAAAATTTTGCCACATTTGTTGTAGATACAGGGGAGGCAAGCCAAAAGCTTCATCTGCGAGAAGCACCTTCAAAAGACTCAAAGTCCCTGGGTCAATATTTCTGCGGAACAAAAGTGTATTCTCTTTTTGACAATCACACAAATGGCGATGACTGGAGCAAAGTGCGAATCGGAGATAAAATAGGATATATGCTATCAAAACACCTGGATCATTCATCAGGCGGTACGCATAACTTCTATCCTCCGCTATCGGAAACGCTGCAATCATCCGCAGTTATGTACGATACATATAACGGAAAAGAGCCGGTCGGCTCCCTTTCTCAAAATGTGCCGTTTTCTATACTGGGTATATGCGGCGAACGGTACTATATCCGCATAGAAACAGATAACCACTTCGAGTATAGCTATGGCTATGTGGATAAGAATGATATACGGAGCGTTTCACGATCTGCAAGCGCCATAGGGACGATCAAATCTAAACAGATGCTATACTTCACCGGACAGGATGGACAATATACACCGACTGAGTTTATCGCCCCTGCTGGCGCAAAAGCATATATTTATGGCTCCGTTTCAAATGACGGATTCATTCGGTCTTCCTATATTGACCCAAACGCGGAATGGCTGTCCTGTTCAGTCGAGATAGAAAAAGATCATTGCGTTGAGTCGGTTGTTCCACGGGACGCATTGAACTATGACGAAGAGCTTGAATATCATGTAGTTCATCCTTGAGCATTATGGGCGAATCGCTGATGGCAAGATATAAAGGCGGAATCCATCTTGAAGCGGTCTCCTTACTTGGAAAGAAAGCTGAGCATATCTGGAGATTCGTTTTCCTCGTGTGCCCCATAAGTAGAACCGGTCTGATCTGACTTAACAGTGGCAGATCGGACTATGTCATCATGGCCAATTTCAGGAATTCCGATTGTTTGCAGATATTCATGAATACCGGTATAGAAAGCGGGATCGCGGGTTGAATCCGCCGTTTCCCCTGTCGGTATGAAAATGATAAAGCCCTGACGGGCGCGGGTAAGCAGTACCCGGTAGGCATTTTTCAGGTAGAGGGTCTTCATTGGGTGATTTACATGCTCCCAGCGACTGCCGCGGAAATTGAAGTATTCAAATGAACTTCCGTTAAAGCGAAGGTTGGCATCCCAGCAGACAACGGTCCAATCCAGCTCGAGCCCTTGTATATCAAATTCTGTTGCTGTTTCTTCAAGATAATAGGAGGACCGCACATCGTCCTTTCCGTTTAGAAACCAGGTGGGAGCATCAATCTTGCTTTGTATCCAGATTCCATCCGCGCGAAGGCGGCTGGCGCCGGAACTGGCTGTGATGCCATAGCGCTGCGACCCCTTGGCCTTTTGATGAATCCATGCCCTGGCGGCCGAAAGATCGCGGGTCATCAAAATGGGATACACATCCCTGAATTCGGAGTAGAGCGCACGGGCTTGCTCTTTGTCCACATCCAGAAGCGCCTTGACAAAGGCGGATACTTTTTCGCTGCGGAAGGATCGAAGGGATATAGCCAAATGCAAGTCCCGCTCGATATGAAGGTTATCCAAATCCTCTGCTTGAACGCCGCTTTGGTATTCTGCATCGGTAAGCTTATCTGATACATAAACATCCCAGTTGGAGTAGCTCTTTTTGAGGGTTTTAAACCATTCGGACAAGCCGGCTTCACCGGTGTTGATTTCCTGCCCGCCGCCAATCAGGCAAACGATCACAGCCCAATCGGTATGGCGGTCCATAATGCTGATGAGGAACTCCGGCTCCGATTGATGAAAGTCAGATATGCCTTTCTTTTGCTTCATGAAGTGCGAAAGCTGTTCTTCTGTCCAGGCACGCTGGGCTTCGTCAAAAATGGCGACCTTTTCATAGGGCGCTGCGGCTGTTGATATGGCATCATCACGAAAATGATGTATGATCTGAATAAAATCTTTTACTTCCCGAAGTGCGGCAAACTTTTGGATATGACTGCTTTGGCATTTGTCCCTGGCCAGGGCTTCCTGCAGCACAGCCACCAGCGGGAAATTGCCCGACAGAAATACCGCATGTTCACTTTCATCAATCCGCTGCCGTTCCACAGATAGATTGAGCCCAGCGAGGGTTTTGCCTGCTCCTGGAACGCCGGTGATAAAGCAAATGGATTTACGGTGGTTTGCCTTGCTGTGATCGATAATCTGGTTGACAGCTTCGGTTGTTTTACTCAAGTTCACCGCGCTTGCATCATTTCTGGAAATATCCTCTACCCGATGCCCACGGTAGAGTGCTTGAGCAGCCTCAATAATCGTCGGTGTTGGCATATAAAGCGAATCGATCCATTCCCGGGCTGAAAACGGAGGACGGCCATAGCTTAATGCTATCTCATATATGGTCTTGCCAAGGTTATATTGATTGCACCGTATGGGAGCAAGCATTTGAACATCGACAAGTTCTAGTTGTGAAATTGCTGCAGGTGCTTCTGTTGCGACAAGAATCGGTACGATAAACTTGTTATGGCTTTCCTTGTGAAAGCAGCGTAAATCCAGCGCATAATCCAATACCTGATCCATGGCGGCTTTTGAATAGACGCAATCGCCTACCTTGAATTCCAGCAGAAAAACAATCCCCTGATACAAGACGACGTTGTCAATCCTGTTGCCGATACGGGGAATGGTGTATTCAAACAAAACGTCGCCGGTCGGAAACTGTGCAAGCTCGCGCTTGAGCATATTAATTTCCGCTTTCCAGGTGTTTTTTTGCAAGTCATCAGCAGCAAACTGATCGCTGTCTGTCAGTTCGCCAAAGATCGTGATAGGATGCTTCAATATGAAATCGGAAATGGTATCGGCGTAATAATATCGGTTCACGATGATTCCTCACAGGCCAAAAAACTTACGCTGAACATGCAGTAACTATATCAATAGCCCCTGACTACTAAACGAGTTTATACCCATACTTGTCTCTGAACGCACCGAAAAGAAGCAGCAGCGTATCCAACGCCCAGCCCACAAAGAAGAAACCGCCAGTCAGAATATAGACAATACCTGAGCCCACTTTTCCTACATAAAAACGGTGCACGCCGAAATAGCCTAGAAACAGGCACAGAAAAAAAGCGGTCCACCTGCTCTTATAAGGGTACGTATCAACCCTTGGCGGGTATCCGTTCGTATTTGTGTTGGTATTTGTATTCACAACATTTACAACGATGGGTTGGGGAGGCTGGTATACATATCTTACTTCAGGCTGGTTGTCTGCAATCAGCTCTGTTCCGCAATACTCGCAAAACCGTTGATTTGATTTGACGCTCGCGCCGCATCCCTTGCATTTCATCATTCTTGCTCCATTACTTTATCTTCAAATATTGCATGGTTCATTTTCAATGCAGAATTGCACGATTTGTCACTTGTAGGATCGTCAGCCGATTTTTGGGCGGCAATAATGCTATTTACGGGTTCTTTCCCTCTTTCCACTTCTATTATAGCATGACGCCATACCAACAACAAGACTGTATATTCCGGGGGAAATATGCTAGACTACACGCACGACGGATAAAGTTGAATCTCATCCCGTCATCACAGGAAGGGGGATGTGAGAGATTGAGTCAGGATAAACAGAACGAATTGCAGCTGGAAAACCTGTATTTGGAACGGACGATTGCAGAAGCACGCAAACAGTGGATGCTGGCCAGGCAAAAAAGCCGGGAGCGGGAAACGGCCATATCTTTAGCGCATGAGGAGATGCTGGAGTCAGCGCCTCAAACCGTATCCAGCTTTTATTCCAGGCAGGGCTTTCAGGACTTGGCGGAGTTGAGCCAATTCGCGCAGCCTGTATCAGACCAAATCAGCGCCTATGAGAATGAGGCCCAGACCATTCAGTCCCTGGAAAAGATGATGGATTCGCCCTACTTTGCGCGGATTGATTTTCACTTTGACGGGGAGGAAACTGCCGATAAAATCTATATCGGCCGCCGTACGCTGATGGTTGACAAGTCACTGGAAATTTTTGTGCATGACTGGCGAGCACCTGTTTCCAGCGTATTTTACCGCTTTGGCATTGGCAAAGCGTTTTTTGAAGCGCCCGCGGGCACAGTCACCGGCGAGGTAGAGCTGAAAAGGCAATACGAAATACGCCAGGGAAAGCTAGCGTATTTTTTTGACGCGGATGTTCAGATCGTTGATGAGTTTCTTAAAAACCTGCTGTCCAAGAACGCGTCCCCAACCATGAAAACTATTGTGGAAACCATTCAAAAGGATCAGGACATCGTCATCCGGGATATGCAAAGCGATGTGCTGATGGTGCAGGGAACGGCGGGTAGCGGCAAAACCTCTATCGCCCTGCACAGGATTGCCTACCTGATGTATGAGGGGCTTAAAGGCAAGTTGTCCGCCAGCGATATCCTGATCCTGTCACCCAACGCGGTATTTGAGGAATATATCGCTCATGTTCTGCCGGAACTGGGGGAGAACAGCGTAAAAACCATGCTCCTGGAAGACATATTTCAAACCATGCTGCCGAATTCGAAAATGTGGTCAAGGGGCCATTGCCTGGAACATTTGCTTGCCTGCAAGGACTTAGGGCAGGCGGAAATCATAAAAAGCAGCACGGCGTTCAAGGGCTCCATGGCGTTTGCCGAGATATTGAACCGCCTGGTGCTGGAACTACCAAGAAAATGGATTCCTTTTCAGGATATTGATTATGACGGCCAGTGCATTGTACATAGGGATGCGGCCAAGGCGGCAATCTGCAATCCGAAAAAAATTGCCACGCTGGGCATGCGGCTCAAATGGCTGGAGCGGGAAATACTGGAGCAGGTACATAGCCTGCGCAAGGGTCGCATCCGGAAGCTGGAAGGCTTTATGACCCGGTATCCGGAGCACGCCATGGAGGCGGAGGAATTTGCCCGATGGATATCGATTGAGGAAAGCGCCGTGCTCTTAAGAGAGATTCGAACATTTACCAGCATCGACTGCTTGGCGGTATACCGGCGGCTTTTTCATGATAAAGCCCGATTTTATCGTCTGGCGGAGGGCATTGCATTACCTGAAAACATAGAGGAGATTCGCCGATTCACCTGCGCCAGGCTGTCGGAAGACCGGCTTTGGTATGAAGATGCCGCGGCGCTGACCTACCTGAACATCCGTGTTTATGGCTGCGAGAAATACAGGCATATCCGGCAGCTTGTGCTGGATGAGGCCCAGGATGAACAGCCTTTGCATTTTGCCATCATACGCGAACTGTTTCCCAACGCCCGCTATACGATTTTGGGGGATGTAAACCAGGCCATCGGAAAGCAGGCGGATTTATCGTTGTATGGCCTTATCGGCAGCCTGCTGGGCAGGGATAAGACTTCGCTTGTGACAATGGAAAAAAGCTTTCGCTGCACCATGGAGATCTGGCGGTTCAGCATAAAATTTCTAGCCCCGGGCTTTGTAGGGCAGTGCTTCAGCCGCTCGGGAGAGGAACCGGCCATTCATGCGGCTCCCGGCATGAAGGAATTGGAGGAGCTGCTGATAAGGGAAGTGGCAGCCTGCAAGGAAATAGGATATCAGTCCATCGGGCTGATTTTGAAAACAGGAAAGGATGCCGCCGGTTTATATGAAAGGCTGAAAGGCAGAATGGATATGCGGCTGATCCATAACGACAGCATTGCGGATCTTCGGGGCACGCTGGTCATGCCTGTTTATTTGGCTAAGGGGCTGGAATTTGACGCCGTGCTTGTGTGCGATGCGGATTCTGCCCATTACCATACGAAGGATGACAAGAGGCTTTTATATGTGGCTAGCACAAGAGCGCTGCATAGGCTGAACCTGTTCTATACGGGAGATATCAGCCCACTTTTGAAGTAATCCGGCGATATGAAAAGGGAGGGCTTCAGTTGGTCATTCGCAAGGTAAAGGAGTTATTGGCGGATATCATCAGCGCCGATGCGCAGGATATCGAGACAAACATGACGCTGACAAAGGATAACGGCGTGGAGCCCCTGGACAAGGCAAAGCTGATGATCGCATGCGAGAAGGAATTCAAAATCACCATTCATGATGAGGATGTGCATGCTTTCCGGCGGGTCAGGGACCTGGCAGCGTATATAGACCAAACGCTGTCCGACGGCTTGGCCAATCCGCCTGAGTTTTCTGACGAGGACCGCACCGCGTGGTATTACGAATAGTGAAATGAAAATGGAAACCTCCGGACCGCGCAAGAGGAAGTGCGGTTCGGAGGTTTTTGTATTGCGAAACTTTCAGTTTGATCCTTCTTACTCCACCTTCAATGGCGCACAGAGGAGCTTGGTGATATCCGCGCTGGGGCCGGCATAAATGTCAAACATGCCCTTTTCCACCACTGTGCATTCCTTTGCGTTGACGATGGCCAGCTTCTGTATGGGCAGGCGGAAGGTGACGGTTTTTGTTTCGCCTTTTTTCAGCTGCACCCGGGCGAAATCCTTCAGAGAGAGAACCGGCTGCAGGATGGAGGCGACGCGGTCGTGGATATATAATTGAACGATTTCGGTGCCATCCCTCGATCCGGTATTGGTTACATCCACCGACACCGCAATCGTATCCGCTTCCTTGGCGCAATCGGATGAAAGCGTCAGACGGCTGTATTGATAGGTGGTATAGCTCATGCCGTCTCCAAAGGTATACAAAGGCCCTGCGGGCAAATCACAATAGTGAACGGCATGCCAGCCCGGTAATTGGTTGTAATATACGGGAATCTGCCCGGCGTTTCTCGGGAAGGAGATGGGCAGCTTTCCCTCCGGCTGGGTCTTTCCAAACAGCATGTCGGCAAAGGCAATCCCGCCCTGCTGGCCGGGGTTGAACAGGCACACGATGGCGTCCGCATGCTCCTTGGCCCAGTCAAGACATAAGGGTTTGCTGGCCAGCAATACGACGATCAGCTTGTTTCCGTTTTCCTTGAGCG
>JAEVYX010000123.1 GCA_023392515.1 Bacillota bacterium
GACCCCAAGCACCTGCCAGATCCCAATGACATCAAGGCACGGATCAAGAAGCATGAGGATGCGATCCGGGAGATGAAGGAGGCGGGAGAGACACAGCTTCTGTTCACCGACCCGGAAGCCCGGGTAATGCTCACAAAGGATGGCGGGAAGCGAGCTTGTTACAACATCCAGGCAGCAACAGACGCAGAAAGTCACATGATCCTGGGCTTTAACGTAACCAATGACCGGAATGACATGAACAAGCTGTGCAAGACGGCAGGAATTGCCTTGGAGAACACGGGCAACACATCTGTGGAAGCTGTTGCGGATAAAGGATATTCCTCCTCAAAGGATGTGGAGGAGTGCCTGCTGAATGGGATTGCACCGCAGGTGGGCATGATCTGTGACCGGGAGGAGCGCGTGGTGAATCTCGAATACCGCCCCCAGGAAATCACCGAAGAAAAAAGGGCCAGCCAAAATCCAGAAGACATAAGAGACTGTCTTCATGCGGGCATACTCCCCAAATGCTATGAAAACACGGATATCTCCATTGAACTTGCGCATTAGAGCGTGTTAAGCTGTTTCATCCGGCATGAGGATGGCAGTATTACCTGCCCCATGGGAAAGGTTATGCTCTTTCAGGGAGCAAAGAAGAACGGCATTGTATATGGCAGCAAGGATGCCTGCCGGACCTGCCCCAACCGCTGTACGGACGGAAAAACATTCAAGACGGTAAAGTTCGGGCCTCAGACGAAATATGTGCCTGTGAAGATGTACGGAAGCCCCCGGTATGCTTTGCAAACCATCCCCGACGTCCTGCAGCCGGATCACTACCATGCTTTTGGAAGGGTCAGCCGTGCTCCCGCCCGGGTCATGATTTATATAAAGAGGAATATGGATAAGCTGAAGGAGCGCTTCCGGGTGTCGGAGCATCCTTTTGGGACAATCAAGTTCTATGACGGTGCATACTTCTTCCTGTGCAAAGGGAAGGAAAAAGTGTCAGCCGAAACCTCGCTGATGTTTACTTCTTATAACATCCGCCGCGCCATCTCGCTTGCGGGCGGGGTACAAAACCTGATAAGACGAATGACGGCAGCAAAAATGCGATTAAAAATCCAAGGGATATTTATGCCAATATGAAGGAATTAGCAAAGGGATAATGCAATTTCATATAAAAACAGCCTGTTTTCACTCTAAAACAGGCTGTTTATGCATAACGAAAACAAAAATCCGTCTCTTTCGAGACGGATTGTGGTGCGATCGACGGGACTTGAATTCGAGGGTTGCCGTAAAACGATGTAAAACGGTGATAAACCATGTTTCCAAAAGCATAGGATTATCAACGGTTTCGGGGATTTTCATACAACGATGTACAACTGCGTAAAATTCTATTTGGGGTATGAAATGGGGTAGAAATAATTTATAAAAATATAAACAATATTGCTAATGGCTTTCTACGGTTCGAATAAAAACACTTGTAATACATACGGTATCTCTTAAAACACTTAAAACACTTAAAAGTAAATACATAATAAAAGGCACAATAAAAAGTGCCCCTTTCTATATTCATCATGAAAGAGGCACTCTATTTGATTTGCATTATTTGTTCAGCCCGCTTATGAAGGCTTCCATCCTGGCAGCGGATTCCTTACGCATTTCCTCCGTAACATGTGCATAAGTGTCCATTGTAAAGGCGGCTGTATGGTGCCCTAAGGCTTCCTGTACGCTCTTAATGCTATCTCCCGCCCGAAGTGCGGCAACGGCGTAGCTGTGCCGCAAATCATGAAAACGTCTGGGCTGGATGCCGGCCTTCTCCTGCAGTTTTTTGAACCATGTCAAAGCAACCTGATAGGATAAATGTCTACCTGTTTCGCTTCTAAAAACATAATCGGTTCTATCTTCCCATAGTGGGCCGATGTATAACTTTTGGGCAAGCTGTGCCTTTCTGTGCTCTTTGAGAGTTTCCATAACAAACGGTGCGGGCGTGATCGTCCGGGGCTTGTCGTTCTTGAGGGGCCCGAACTTAAATTCGTCGCCCTTCTTCCTGGGCCGGAGGAGTTGCCGATCAATACGAATTGTGCCTCGCTTGAAGTCCACCCGGTCCCAGGTAAGCCCCAGCAATTCCCCTTCGCGCATACCGGTGAACACTGCAACCTTATACAATGCTTCCAATGGATGGCCAGCAATTGCCTTGAGGAAGGCCCCTATTTCCGCATTGTCCAAGGGATGTATTTCTGCTTTTTCTACACGGGGAAGTGTGCATATTTCTGAGGGGTTTGAACGGATATAACCGAGCAGAACCGCTTGCTGTAAGGCACGATGCAGGCAGCCGTGAATGTTGCGGATGGTCTTAGGGGAAAGGGGCTTTGACGTCGGATGGGCGGCCTTATCATCTGCTTTTGGTTTAGTGGTTTTTTCATCCTTGGGGATTATCCGGCCATTTCTTTTTAGATCGTTATACAGCTTTTGAATTGCCGGCGGCTGGAGTTTTTGAAGCAGCACCGCGCCTATGGCCGGCTTAATGTACAGATCAATGTCTTGTTCATATTTTGCCGCTGTGGCGGGCTTGACGTTGCCAACATACTCCGCAAGCCAAACGCCAAGCCATTGGCTAACAGTGATACGGGAAGGCTCGATAAAGGTGCCTGTATCGACCTGCGCCATTGCCTGTGTAAGAGCCTTTCTTACTACCGCCTCCGTTTCTCCATATATAGAGCGGCGATCCGGCTTATTTGTGCCAGGATCACGGCCAGTAGAATAACGGGCCTCCCATGTTCCATCTTTACGCTGCCGGATGGACCCAGCACCATTTGCGTTACGCTTGCGGGGCATAAGTATCACCTCCTAATCTTGGATCATTGATGAAAGGCGATCTATTTTGCTTTCAGTGACAAGTAAATCTTCAAGTTTTTCTTGTACCTCTAAAAGTGCAACGCGTTTATGTTTTTTCTCATTCATAACCTCCATCATACGCAAAGGACCGAAAGGTGTTGGCGCATCTTCGCCCCAAACAATCTCTTCAGGATTGGCGCAATTCCTTTGGTATCGATAAATAGAGTAGTACGGAAGATTGTTACCTTCATTTTCCTCCCTATCAAAAGAAAAATAAAGGTACCTAGCGATTGCTCCCAGTGTAAAACGTTCTTCAAGTAATGCGTTTATTGTTAGTGTGATATAGTTCGCTTTTTCACTCTTATAACAAGAGGTTAATGCCTCAATTGCTGCTTCGCTTAATCCTGTTAATGCGTGTACCGCAATATCATCAAGTCTAGGAGAAGGTATATCTGTCCTTCCAAGCAGGTAATCAGTTGAAACGTTGAAAAACTCTGCTATTTTTATCAGAGTTTCCGCGTCCGGGGTACGAGTGCCCTTTTCATAATTTAAGACCGACAACCTTGTTATGCCTAGCTCTTGTGCTAAATCATCCTGCGACATTGCCGATTTAACACTTGAATTATTATAAACATAGTCCTTCTTTTTTTCACGCAGCTCCCGCATTCTTTCGCCCAACACCGTCAACATGACGATACCTCCTCAGATTTTTTCGCTAATGAAATTATAAACCCTATTGTATTCGATTGCAAGCAAAAAAAAATATTTGTATAAATGTGTTGACATGTACTCAAATGTATACTATAATACGTGTGTGGTTAACAAACAACAACGGTTGCCCGGAAGGGCGAAGCCGGATCACCCAAAAATCCAAAGAAGGATTCAAGGGGCGTGTTGAAGGTGCGCAAAACGAGAGGTGGTGATGGAGGCGTCGGTGAGCAGCAAGGCAAAACGGAAACAGCGCAGACGGGAATACAGGTTGGAAAGAGAACTGGACGAGAAAACGCCGTTCTATTTGAGGGTCAGCCTGACGGAATTTAAGAACTCAGGAACATCGTCCGTCGAGCGAATCGCAGCCATAAGGAACGGGCTAAAACAAACAACGACAAGGCCTTGAGGGAGAGATCCCCAGGGCTTTTTACATGAAGAAAGGGGTTAAGCCATGGAAAAAACAAAATTCACAACCAGCGAACTTAACGACAGAGTCACATTTTCCGTTGACGAGCTTGCGACCGTCCTACATATCTCCAGGCCGCTGGCATACCAGCTTGCTCATTCCGAAAATTTTCCATGCATCCGGGTGGGAAAGAGAATGCTTGTTTTGGCGGATGCTTTCCGCACATGGTTATCTGCGCAGGCGGAGAGCCGGGAGGCTTAATATGTCGGTTTTTGACGCCTGCCGGAAGATCACAGCCGCCCAGGTTGCCCGGCGTGCCGGAATGCAGCTAAAGAAGCGCGGCGGCAAATGGTGGGCACCTTGCCCCAAACATGCAGACAAGACACCATCCCTTATGTTCGACGATAAAGGGCGCATGTTTTGTTTTTCATGTGGATTATCAGGATCGTCTGCCGACCTTTACGCGGCAATTTATCATGTAACTCCTTATGAGGCTGCAAGGGCGCTGACAGCAGAATATGGCCTAGACCCTTCCAATTATATTCCCCCGCCACCCAGGCCGGAGGTTGAACTTGCCCGCCGGGTGGACGAGTGGAAGCGGGAATGGTGGAATTTCTTTTGTGATCTCAAGCACACCGCCGGCGAGGCTCTAAACCTCAGGGGATTAACTTGGGATGATCCCTTTTTAGCGGAAGCGCTAGAGGCAAGGGAGCTGGCAGAACGTGGCCTGGACACTTTACAACGGGCATCACCGGAGGAATTGCTCGAGATGGCCTCCGAGATCGGGAGGATACAGGATGCAGGAAAGTGATTATGCTGATCTAGTTAATACGCCTGAAGCACAAAAGCTGCTTGGGACAGAATGGGGCCCATTGCCCATACCTGCCGCCTGTCCTCCATTTCCGGTTACAGCGCTCCCTTCACCTGCGCGGGAGATGGTGGAGGCGGCAGCAGAAGCTTTCCAAGTTGATGCCGGCATGCCCGGATGTTTTATCCTGACAGCTCCATCAATAGCTGCTTTGGGGCATGTATATATTTGTGTAAAAGAGGGGTATAACGAGCCCCTACAACTATATGTAGTGGTATCTGCCTTACCGTCCGAACGAAAAAGCCCTGTTCTGTCGGCGATCCTAGCGCCGATAAGGTTATTCATTAAGAATCATAATGAAGTGCATGCATCCGAAGTCGCAGCAAACCAATCAAAGCGTGCAATTCTTCGAAAAAAATGGGAGAAAGCCATCGGTAGAGGAAATGAGGAAGAGGCTACGCAACTGGCGGAGGAACTGCAAGCAATGCCGGACCTGCGCCCTCTTGAACTTCTGCTAACCGATTCCACACCGGAGGCGCTTGCAAAGGCTATGGGGCGCAATAATGGCCGGATGGGTTTTGCCTCTGGGGAGGGCGGTTTATTCAATGTGTTGGCCGGTGCCTACAGCGATCAGGTGAATTTGGATGTTATTCTGCAAGGGTATTCAGGCGAAGCCGTAGCGATCGAGCGTGTAAGCCGTGAACCGGTCCGAATAGAGCATGCTGCACTTGCTGTCGTGCTGGCCGTACAGCCGCAAGTGCTGGACAAATTTCTTACCAATGGAGTTATGTTGGAACGCGGCTTGGCTGCCCGCTTTATGTATTCACAACCGCCCTCCAAGCTGGGAATCCGTTTAATTCGGGACGCTAAGCCCATTCCCTCAGTGGTATCCCTGGCATACGAGCGCCGCATGCATCAACTGACAGCCTTTCAGGCAAGCGAAAAAGTGCATCAGCTTTCATTCTCCACCGAAGCTATGGAAATTTATTACCGCTGGGCGGAAGAAGTAGAAAGCCGTATCGGTGGCGAATGGGCCGGCATTGCAAATGGCTGGGAGGGTAAGTTGGTGGGCAACACCGTGCGCCTGGCAGGAGCGGTTAAGCTGCTGGATGATCCTGATCCGACGCATGCCATCACAGGCTTGCATTTCTCCTCTGCCGTGGAACTAGCCCGGTACTTTATTGCACAAGCCCTTCACATTACCGGCAAAGACTTGGGGCTTGCTCCTGATACCCGAGAAGTGTTGGAAGAAATCAAAAAGCAAGGGAAACCAACCGTAAGGGCATACGACCTGCGGCAAAAGCTTCGCTTTCGCAAGCGGTTTGAAAGGGAAGGCAGTGTTAATGCTGCCTTGCTGGAACTGGAGCGTTTCGGATATATCAGGCAGGGCTTGCCGCCTGAATGGAATGGCGTAGGCCGGCCGCCGGAAGCACTTTGGGAAGTTCACCCCGATTTACTAATCAAACGTCCGGAGGTGGAAGTGATATGACAGGAGCACAGGCCATGCTTGCATTGGAAACATTCGGGTATAGCTTCTCCTTACAATCAGACGGAATGATTAGGGCAGTAAAACCAGCAAGTCCTCCATCAGATGCACATCAGCTTATGAATGATTTAAAAGCGGACAAGCCCGCCGCCGTTCACCTTCTTCAGCAAAGAGCTCAGGGCGCGACCATAGCCGTTATGGACGATCAAATCACCAAATCAACAGATTACCGGGACATAAAGCCCCTGAAATTCGCCCAGGCTGCCGGGGAAATCGATGTTAAGCAGGTTACATACCACCGCAGTACAGGCATCATTGAAGCCATATGGCGGCCCCTGGTGCCACTTCCTTTCCTGGACCTGGACAAGTACAGGAAGATGAATTTGCCGCCGGAGGGCGGATAGGCGCGAAAAGAGATCAATACGAAGACAACACGCTGCCGGACGAAAGACAGCCAATCAAAAAAAACATATGAAAGTGAAGGGGAAAACACATGAAAAGCAATCAGGAAAAATCTTTGGAATACCTTGCGGAACTGAAAAATATCGAGAACACTTATGAATCACTGATGGCGAGAAAACAGGACGCAGCGGAGAGGGCGGCGCAGCTGCAGGCTGATAAAAAGAAACTGTTGCTCAAACTGTCAGCAAGCACAGCACAGGCTGAGATCACCAGGATCACGAAGGAAGTTGCAGAAATCAATCTGGAAATCGATGTGCAAAGCGCTGTGGCCAACAGCGATATTTCATCGGAAATCAGCCGCATGTTGGGGCAGATTGCAGGAGCCAGTGAGAAATCCTTTAAGGAGTATAAATCGCTGGAAAAGCAGGCCATTGCTGAGCGGGAAGCAATTCGAAAAAAGGCTATCGATGATACAGCGGAAATTGAGAGGCAGCTTCGGGCGCACCCGTATCATAGGGCTTGCAGACTAAGGGAATCCATAGATGATTGCGCCATGCCTAAATCAGCAAGGCCCGGCCCGCAGCAGGGCGGAGAACACTGGCAAACCGGCATCGGGTGGACGGAGTGACAATATGGTCATAAACACAACCATCACAAGCCGCAGGCCCAGGCCGGACCCGAACAGCGGCATAAACAACCCGGGAGAATTTGACCGGCTATTACCAGACGAAAAGCGGGCCGTATTGAAGGAGATCAGCGCTATGATAGAGCCTGCAGGCAAGGTGCTGCCATTTCAAAGCACGTACAGCCTGAAGCACCGGCTTTCAATGTATATCACCAACGGGGCCATAAAAGGCGCATGCCTGGCGCTGGGCTTCCGCGTTGTGGATGAAAGCCGGCTAAACTGGCAGCTTTATGCCAGGTTGAAATAAAAAGGACCGCGCATTGCGGCCCCAGGGTGTGTATGTTGACATAAATATTATACACCTGGAGGGCCGCATATGTCAAGCAATGAGGAACTTGCGTTAAAGGTACAGGCTGGGGATATGTCCGTCATGACGGAATTGTGGCAGCAGGTGGAGCGCCTTTGCAGGATCATGACGCGCAGGTATTATGGCATAGCAGAGGCAAACAGGGCCATTGATGGGGATGACCTGATGCAGGCAGCATACATGGGCGCATACCGGGCAGCGCTTGCATACAAGCCGGAGGAAGGCGGCTACACAACAATACTTGGGTTCTATGTAACTCATGAATGCCGGGCCGCGTTGGGGCTTGTGGGCCGGGAGCGCAAGGAAATATATGGGGCGCTTTCACTGGATGCACCCATAGGCGCGGAGGGCGATACCTTGACGCTTGCGGACACGGTGGAGGATGACAGCTTGCCCAGCGCGACAGACAACCTGGAGGCCCAGGATGTGCGCCGGGAAGTGAGGCAGGCCGTGGCCGCACTGCCGGATCAGCAGGCCTATGTTATCCGGGAGAACTATTTCACCGGCAGGACGTTGCAGCAAATAGCGGACGGTGAGGGGCTTTCCATTGCCAGGGTACAGGCGATCAAAACGCGGGCATTTAGGGACTTGCGAAGGAACCAGCGCTTGCGGTTATACATGCCGGATTACTACCGGCACAAAGGCGTTACAGCGTTTTTCAGCAGCAGGACGTCCGTCGTGGAAGATGCAGTTTTGAGGATAGAAGAACACCGGGCCATACTTGCACAATCCTTATGGGCCAATTATGCACGGTATAGGCATTAACGAAAGAGAGGGTAAGAACATGGAGGAAACCTACAAGGTAATAGGCGCAATACAGTTTTGGGGTGGCGACATAAACACGTTGAAGGGCGGCACAGATCAGCCGCGAACGGCCATGTATATGCTGGGCCTGCCGGAAGGGGCAACTATTACCGGATGCCTGGACATAATCACGGGACTGTTATATCAACACACCCAGGAACAGGCGCAGGAGAGCGGTCAGGCCGTTTCCGTTGGATTGATAAAGGCAGAATGGCCGGGCGAGATCACCGGCTTATTTGAGGAAATGCTTTGGTATTGCGCTGGACCTTCCGTACTGGCGGCAGAGTACGCCGATGTTTACGGCTTGATGCAGCAATGGGCGGCAGTGCCGGACGGAGATTATCACGATGTCTTATTTGCACAAGCCGCCGATCCTGTATCCATCAGCCCGAATCAGGAAGTAACCATTCCCCTGAATGCTTCAGCCGTTGCCAACCTTAATAACGGCACTTGTAAAGGCTTTGGATTCAAGGATACAGGCGGCTATGCACGGTATGATGTTTACGGGGAACTGACCGTGACATACGGCTATTAAGCTAAAGAGGGGAGGATATACATGGCTGAAACAATCAGAGAAATGGTCATCCGCATGACAATGGACGCGGGCGGCTTCCGAAAGAGCGCCGATGAAGCGAAGCGGCAAATCAACCTGTTAAATGGAGAGCTAAAGGCGGCTGGATCTGCAAGCGATGGAACAGCAAACAAGCTCAAGCTTTTGGGCGAAAAGCTGAACATCCAAAAGGGACAGGTTGACAACTACGCCAAAGCGGTTGAGCAGGCAAAAAAGAACCTTGCCAACGCCAACACGGAGGCCGACAAACTGGCAAAAGCGAGGAATTTAAGCAAACTGGAGTCCGACTTGAACAAGGCCAAATCCGCTGCCAAAGCAACCGCAGATGAAATCAATAAGATTAACGCCATGAAGTTTACAAACTTCGGCACCGCAATGCAGACAGCAGGGCGGCAAATGCAGGGATTTGCCAGAGGGTTCAACCTTTATATCGCCGCTCCGCTGGCTGCCCTGGGAGTTGGAAGCTACAAAGCTTATACCACGTTTGAAAGCGCATTCGCGGGCGTGCGTAAGACCGTGGATGCCACAGAAGAAACGTTCACTATCCTGCAAGAGGGCATCATCGCCATGAGCGAAACAATGCCAACCAGCGCGGCAGAATTGGCTGGGATCATGGAAATGGCCGGGCAATTAGGCGTTCCCACGGACAACCTGTTGGAATTTACGAAGACAATGGCGATGTTGGGAGAATCGACCAACATTGACAGCAAGGGCGGGGCGGCTGATCTTGCCCGCTTTATGAACATCACCAAATCGGCGTGGGGAGAAACCGACAAGCTGGGTGCTGTGCTGGTTGCACTGGGCAATAACTTCGCCACCACTGAATCAGAAATCCTTGACATGTCCACAAGATTAGCGGCAGCCGGAACACTTACGGGCTATTCCGCCACTCAAATCATGGGCCTCGCGGCCGCCATGAGCAGCATGGGTATCGAGGCTGACGCAGGCGGAACCGCCGCCGGGAAGCTGATGAAGGAGATGCAGCTTGCGGCTGAAACTGGTGGAGAAGCAGCAGACATGTTTGCAAAGGTTATGGGAACCGATGCAAAGGGATTTGCTGCAAGCTTTAAGACCGATGCAGCACAAACGATGATAGACTTCTTTGCCGGTCTTGCAAGCTTGGATGAAAGCGGGGCCACAAGCGTTGTCGCTATGCTGGATCAAATGGGCATCACAGAAGTGCGCATGAGCAACATGGTTGCAACCGGTGCGGCAAATGTGGAGCTTTACTCCAACGCCACTAAGATGGCCGCACAGGCTTATGATGATGGAGCCGCGCTTGTAGAGGAAGCCAGCAAACGATATGCCACCACCGAATCCCAGGATGCCATGATGTACAACAAGATGGAAAACAACATGGCTGACCTTGGGGAGAATGTGGCGGAGGCAATTAAGCCAGCCAAAGAAGCCCTGGACGGGTTATTGGAAAGCGTTAAGGGTATGAGCGAGGTAGACCAGCAGAAGATTGTCAATGTCATGGGTGCGCTGATCATATCCGGTGCCGGGTTAATGGCAATCGGAAAAACAGCTTCGGCAATAGGTGGAATTAGTAAGGGAATCGGATACCTGATGGAGCACAAGGAAGGGATACTGACTACGCTTAAAGGCATTGGAACATCACCAATATTCGGTGCCGTTGCCGCCGGGGCCGCTATTTATGCCCTGATCGCGTTTCTGGACAGCATTCCCACGGATGCGGAACAGATCCTCGGCAGCTTAGCCAATATTCAAATCAATGTAGACGAGGACAGCAAAAACAAAACGCTGCAGGCCATTGCCGAAGTAAAGGGGAAAATTGACGAGCTGAACGGAGCCGAATCCACTGAATTTGAAAACACTACCGCTGCGGTTTCCGCTGGATACGGTACGGAAACCATGTTTGGACAGGCAATCACCTATCAAAAAGCACGTGCGGAAAAGCAAATCAGCGACTTATCCGGGTTTTACTCCAAGCGGATCAACGATCTGAACCGTGATATTGGTGAGGCGGTGAATAACGGTGATAACGCAACCGCAAGCAGTCTTGCAAAGACCAGGGACACGTTACAGAACAACTGGGATAAAGACGTGCAGGCCGCAAGAGATAATTACACATCAGCCATTAGCGCCCTCGTCAACGGAATGATGCAGGCCCAACCAGAAGCCAAAGCCAAACTAGAAAAGGCGGCAGAAGATTATGACCTGATAGCCCAATTGGAAAAGGTTATGCGCTCGAAATATGATTCGTATGAAGACCAAAAGGCTGGGTATAGCCAATTCTTTACGGACGCAATGCTTTCACGAATGACAGAATTCGCAAGCCCTGCCATGAAGAATATTATTATGTCATCCACGATGGATGATATAGTAATGGACCCAATTGAGTTTTACGATTTAGCAAAAAAAATGCTGATGAAGTCAATCACTGATGCTACATCAGCAGCCAACGACGGTACGCTTGCTTACACCTTGCTTGATGATTTGCTTTCCGCTGACGGGGCAACTGACATGCTGAACATGACGCAACTGCAGGGCGCTCTTGATGGCATCGTTGAAACGCTGGACTTTAAACAGGCAGCGCAAAAAGCAATTGACAACGGTAACGCTGATTTGTTCGGGGAAAACCTGACACAGGGGCTTGCGGACGGGATCACAACCAATACAAGCACTGTTTCAGATACCATGAACACGGTGCGGGACGATACGCTTACAGCCTTACGTGCAGCCTTTGCTATGCATTCTCCATCCCGACTCATGATGGGAGAGGGCATAAATATCCCCGCCGGCCTGGCTGAAGGAATCACTGCCGGCGCAAATCTGGCCTATGCTGCGATGGCCGTAATGCAAACGCGGCTTGTTTCCGAAGCGGCATTGACCGCACGGATGATGTCTGCTGCGTTCGCACAAAACCTGAATCTAAGCCCAACAACTAGCGGGATAAGCGGCGGGACAACCGGTGGGGGAAATACAAATATCACATTCACCGGTAATATGGAAGTCAAGAGCAAAACGGATGCGGCAGTGCTGGCCAGCCAAATTGCAGCGCTTAATCGACGCTCTAAAGCCGGATACGGATCATAAGGAGGAAATTACGTTGATAAAGCCAAACAAAAGAATGAAGATCTTGTTCTCTATATTGCCAGGATCTTTAGAGGTATGGGACAGCCTGGACGAAGCGGGCCGGGCGTGGATGAACGAATTCATGATGCTGCCGGATGAATTAAAGATAGAGGCTGTCGCAAGGTGTGCGTTGGTTTTGTATGGGAACATGGGAAAGATGAATTAGAAAGAGACGCGTTAGCCCGGTGTGCTACCGATATACCAGGCGTTGAAGCAGCACACCGGGCTAAGGATCAAACGGCAACAAAGGAGGCGCATTTTTTGAATAGAGCAGATTTCCTCACTGTGAGCTTTGCGGATGCCTTAAATGAAGCAGTTCCTACGAGAAAGGGCATATACTGCGCTGTATGCCTGGCTATGGAGCTTCCCGAAGGAGATTTGAATTATAGTGAGGTCATTATGGATGCGGTCAATGACTACCTTGGGAAGGCAACGCCCCGGCAGCTGATGACTGTTTTCCCGCCGGCCAAGGAGTACGATGGGGAGAAATATGGGTGCAAGGATTATTTCAGCACTATGGAAGCGGTGCAGGACTTTGGGCCTGATGCCCTCGCGGGAGATCGTTTGCTTGATCTCCTATGGGACTACAACGAGCGCCATATACGCGAAATGGTGGTCAAGTTCATGTGTATTACCAGCGCACTCCGCCGGCAGCAGGGGCAGAAGGGCATCGCAGAGGAATATATGGAAAAGCAAGGCGTGCATGGCTATTATAGCGGCACAGATGCATATGGCCGCAAAGTGCTGGTTGATGGCGTGACCGATGAAATACGGGTAACACGCAAGCCCAAAGTTCATATGCCAAGATGGTGGCGGATCATTGAGGGCGGCGCATCGTTGTAATTCAATTTTTAATACCTTAATAAGCAAACAAAAAAGATCGGGGAATAGGAGCTTACTTTTACACTTTTAAGCAAACGGATACTAACCCATACCCCACCAAAGAAAGGAGGAAGAAAGCAATGGGTACTACATTAGGTATACTCATGTTCACCGCGATGGCCGCTCTCACTGTTATTGTTCCTATGATGGCACGCTCGGAGGCCAAAGACTCTACACGGATTCGGTTTTCACTATTTCTTATGTTTGTGTCGTTGTCCATGCATATGTTCGTGCTTGGCGTGGTAGTTAGCAGCGTCATTTGAAAATGGATAAGAGCCATTTCTTGACAGACGCGCTGTTTTCAACAAGTACGCCTGCGACAAAAGTGATGATGCTCAATATGATTCCTAAAACTCCTATGATCCAATGTCTTGCAGCATCGCGCCTTTTCCACTTTCTCTGTTCGTCCGCAATTTCCCGTTCGTGCTTCTTTAACTTGAGATATAGTCCTCCCCGTTCGTTTGCGCGAAAAAATCCACTAGAACGCGGAAAACCATCTCCATCCGTACCATCGGATAGCTCATTTACAAAGTCCAAGCGTTCAAGGGCGCGGAATCCTGATTTGTAATCGGGAATGCGTAACCGTTCGGAATTTGCAAGCTCGAGCAAAGAAAGAAGTTTTTCATCAAGCACGATGTTCTGAAAGTCAGATATATCGACCATATATGATCACTCCCTTTCCCAAATCATACCACGGGTGGAAGCAACAAGCAATCAGAAAGGAGCCTGCAGCATTGGGAAGTCTACCGGCTTAGCGCGTAAAAAGGCATCAAAAAAGCCCTTAGCAAGGGCACCCAAACGGCTTCCACTGCCAGATATGGAAAGGGTATAAATGGAGGCTGTCAAATGGCTCGTTCTACAGGCAAAAGCCCCCGGAGGCATGATGCTGGCCGGGGGATTTATTATAGTGACAGAAAGCTATCATCCTGCTATAATATTTACAAATACTTGAGAAAAGATGACACAAATGCAGCAAGATAGTGTTTTATTAAAGCCCAAACTGAAAACACAGGAACTCATAGAACATCTAAAGGGCAATGGAGTTATGTTTGCTTTAATGAGTGAGGCTGATGCATTCACATATTTAGAGCAAAACAATAATTACTTTAAGCTAACTGCGTACAGGAAGAATTTTAAGAAGGAACCTCTTGCGGGCTTTGAAAAAGATCAGTATATCAATCTCGACTTTGGTCATTTGCGGGCATTAGCCGTTATTGATATGCGCTTACGGTATATATTAATGCACATGTGTGCTGATGTTGAACACGCTTTAAAGGTAAGGTTAATGCGCGCTATTACCCAAAATCAGCGCGAAGACGGTTATGATATTGTAAATGATTTTGAAAAAAGCCTTGATCCGAATGTTCTAAGTTCGCTGAAATGTGAAATTGAAAGGGTGGACAATGCTCCTTATTGCTGCGATATTTTAAATAAGTACAATGGGAAATTTCCCGTGTGGGCATATATAGAGATATTGCCATTCGGAAGATTACTTGATTTATACAAGTTCTATTTCTCAAAATACCTAGACAAAAATGAAATTGATTTTTACTATGTCTTAACAGATGTTCGCCAATTAAGAAATGCCGTGGCGCATAATAATTGTATAATAAACGACCTACGCCCTATTGAATACATCAAGCCAAACGGGAAGCCTCTGCGCCCAAAGCATTGCGTCATGGACGAGTTGCAAAAAATAGGAACGACAAAATCATCGAGAGGAAAGCGAATGATAAATCCGCGCATGTGCCAAGTTGTTAGCCTGTTATATGCCCATAAGGAGCTTGTGCTAAGCATACGGACCAAGAAGCACAGATACGAAGAATTGCATAATTTGGTTGACGTTGAAATGGTTCAACAAAGAGATATATTTAAACATAACGACTTGCTTTGTAGCTCATATGATTTTTTTAAGAAAGTAGTTGACGGCTGGTGCCGCGCATGATATAATATTTCCACAACGAAAAGGCGCAAGCCTTTGTAAGGGCGAGGCCGCGAGAGCGACAGCGCCCTATTTTTTTGTAAAATACTTCTTGCTCCCAACAACACCTATATCTCCGTATGGTCCAGGATAGTAGAATATCGAACGCTCACCTTCTTGATATTATTACCCTTGCCAGTTCCGGTAATGCTTCCTCACTTACCACAACCTGCGTCACTTGGGGCTGCACTCCCTGCCGCATGAATGTTTCAAACGCGGCCCTTGAGACGATGTAGCGCCACTTTCCGCCATCAATCTGAAATGCCGTTCCGAATGGCAATCGCCCTTGTTTCAGCCCAGATTGAATTGTAGTGACCGTACGACCAAGACGTTTTGCCACCTCGGTCAGTGGTATTGTTTCTTTGGTCACTTATGATAGCCCCTTCTACTTCTTCGATATCTCGTCGGGTTGTGACATGAATTCATCTAACCATTCGGGGAGGATGCGCCAGCCACCGCCGATCTTCTTTCCCTTTAATTTTCCTTGGCAGATCAAGCTTGTTACAGTCCCTCTAGTTGTACCTGCGCCAAGATATTGCGCGGCTTCCGCTGGAGTCAAGAATTTACATAGTTGTTCATTGGGTACCAAGCGCGACTTTTCAGCAACAGTGGACGATACTACATTATCCGGCTTTGTCATATACTTCTCAAGCCAATCGGGGAGCAAAAGCCATCTATATCCTAATTTTTTTCCCTCTAGCAGTCCCTTTTTAATCAAGCAAACAACTGTGCCAGTTGTACATCTGCCTCCAAGGTACTTGGCCACTTCATTAGTATAGAGAACGTGTCTGGGACCAATGAAAGGCATACAGCATCACCTCTGTTTTCCTTTCTTTACTTCGTCTGGTTGATGCATAAATTCATCCAACCAATCAGGCAAAACACGCCATTCGCGGCCTACCTTCTTGCCTTTAAGTTTCCCTTCCCTAATTAAAGCGGTTACTGTACTAAGGCTGCATTTTCCTCCTAAACGCTCGGCCACCTCTGATGCTGTAAGAAATGTTCGAAGTTCGCTAATTTGCATTGGTATGTACCTCCTTAAGTGAAAAAGCTCTCAAATGCATGGGGCCTATGAAATTCAGCGATCAATCCTTTTCCCAATTCTACCATAAATGTACAGATATGTACAGAAAAACCCTCTCGCAGATGCTGAGGGTTATATGGGCCTGCTAGGGGTTTTTACGGGCGCGTGATCATTCGGGCCATTTGTCCATGCCCATACGTTGCAATATGGCATTGTTTATGTACTTGTTCACCGTCTTTTCTTCAGATGCAGCGGCTGCTTCCTGGATCAGTTGCCTTTGGCCTTTGGGAACGGTAATTTCTATTCTGTCATAATTGGCAGCGTTGAAAGCTCTTTTCCTGTCTGTTTCCTTTGTCACGGTATCAACCCCTTTTCAAAATTCCCGTATAAGTGTATCACTTTGACAATTAAGCGTCTACCGTAAGATGTGCCATAAAAGGGGTTGAATGTTTGTGCTGTCTAACGGTAGACAACAGCTAACGGTAGACGTATAATTGTCTTACGGTAGACGTTCACAGAACGCACAAAGGAGGATCATAAAATGCAGGCACAGGCAATCATGGACACCAGGCGGGGAGCAATCACGGAAGAAGATAGGCAGATTGCAGAGGACTTTTCAAAGCTAGGCAGCGCAGAAAAGGTATTCTTCTATGAGATCATTAAGGGGCTTGCAGCCGGCGACAACATGGAAAAGACACTGATTCACCAGCCTCACGAATACATGGCCATAATGAAGAATATAGACGTTGGTCACTTGCTGGACGCGCTGCCACTGATGCGCTATATTAAAGCAAAATGGCACGATGGCGGCGAGATGTCCATAACGCTGGGCATGGCATACCTTACGGGCATAGCGGATGGGAAGCGCCTGGACAGGGCCAGGAGGGCGCACAAATGAAAAGCGCGACGGCGATCCTGAGGGCGGCTATTGCCAGCGTGAAGCCGGACAGTAAAAGCCTGGCGCTAGCCGGACATCCTGACATAAAGCAAGTATACAGCCTGCAGGATAATACGATATACCACAACACGGCAGCAGCGCCGGGGGCACATAGATGCAAGATCATAAAATAGCAGGATCACCCGGAAGGCGCAGCAATGCGCCTTCTTTTTATGTATAGGACGTAGGTTTAACCGACACCCTTTCAAAGGGTACGGCAAAACAGCGTATCCATGTTTCACCCTGCGTTGAACGCAGGGCAGGTATAAACGGTAGGCTATTTCAATTCGACCACCTGAAAGGGTGTTTGTTTAGCAAATGACCCTAGTTTGAATCTAGGGCGAAAGGGCATGAGCTCAACTCACACCCTTCAAAGGTACTGTATTTAGCGCACACCCTTTACTGAATACCATTGGCTTTCCTTACTTTTTAGGCCTTGAATGCTTGCGTAAAATAGGCTCTTTTTCCACCTATAAAACACCTATGCGGCGGCGATCAGCACCGTTACATAGACACCCCACGGGCCATCGAAAAAGTATAAACCAACGGAACGCGAACCACACTATGGCCTGTTTTGCGGAGAAAATTCCTTTTTTGAAATTCAGTTTTGGGGTAAGAATCTAGGCGCAGCCCCAAAAAAACGGGTTTTTTAATGCCAAAAAGTGCCCTTTCTTTTATCAAAACGCAATTTTGCGTTATGAGGGTCATAAACCAAGTATGGGTTTTAACAATTACCCGCTGAACTCAAAATTGAGCTGAGTAACCACGGACCCATGATCCGGCTTGCAAGCGATCACTCACCCCAAAATTGGATTGAGTTGCCACTTAACGTAAAACTGCGTTCAGCAGCCGGCAGGGGTCTCCACTTCTCCATGCTCATGCAGCCTGGTACGGGCGGTAGGTATCGCGTAAAAAGCCGCGCTTTCAAGTGAGGGTATAAGCCAACAGATAGTAGTCTTTTCCCCTTCGCATGTGAGTTTTAAGTGTTTTAAGTGTTTTAAGAGATACCGTATGGAATAAATGAAAAATTACCATCAGATAAGCGCTTTTTTACGTATTTAGCTTATGGAAAAAATCTGTTTGGGGTAAACGTAGGGGTAAACATACTTTTTAAAGCATCAAAAAAGCCAGGAAACGCTTGATTTTCCTGGCTTTACATGTGGTGCGATCGACGGGACTTGAACCCGTACCCTCTCGGACACGCCCCTCAAACGTGCGCGTATGCCAATTCCGCCACGATCGCATATGTTGCTTGCGCCGGTCTTCATGCCGTGCTTTTTTCGCG
>JAEVYX010000017.1 GCA_023392515.1 Bacillota bacterium
CTGGACGAATGGAAGCTTGACTCTCCCATTGTCATTGAAAATGCTGCGCAGGTCATTCGTGATGTGAGTTTCTGGCAGGGACCTACGGATTGCAGCTGCAAAACTTATGTCATGTGGGATGAAGAAAATCTTTACCTGGCTGTGGATGTGAATGAGGATTCTCCCTTTGGCGCTATTGAAATGCTGCCGCTGGATGGAGAGGACAATTTCAAGCTTTACATCTCTACTGATCCTACAGCCGACCCTGCCCGGACGGCCTATAGCACCAACGATTTCCTGGTTTACTTTATCGTAGACAACCAGTACTGGGATACTGCCTTTGACCGCTCCATGGTTGAGAAGGATGCCCGTCAGCGCTTTGCCAGCAAGGGTATGGATGGCGGCGAAAGCGTGCTCGAAGGCTACAGTTGTGCAGCACAGAAGGCGACCTCTGGTTTTATCTACGAAGCGGTGATCCCATGGGCAAACTTCTCCAATGAAAAGATTCCGGTTTATGCCCCCAAATCCGGCGATCAAATCAAGTTTGACTTTGCGATTACAGATATCTCCTATCCCTGCCCCGGCACGGAGTATATACCGCAGATGGCGTGGACAGGTGACTTGAAAATCAACACCAATCCCAGCCTATGGGGCACGCTTATCTTAGAATAATTATTGTTAATGAAAGCAGGAGAAAGTTAATGCGTCTTTTCCTGCTTTTTCCCATAATCTGAATCCGTTATTATGACTCGGTTAATGCCTACAGGTGCGGCAAAATTTTTGATATTGCCGATGCCTTGTTTTCTTATTGCCATTTAGGGCGGTTGGCTGCAATTGCGATGCCTGCAATATAACGTTGATGCTACAAAGTGAAGTATGTACAAAATTAGATCTGGGAATGGAAGAACCTCAGATCTTGCTGACATAATGGGGCCTAACAGCCGGCTTGCTAGCGGTTGGCTGACACGCTAAATCTCTTTTACCTGAAATATAGGAGGTGGTCAATGCAGCTTTCTCCTTGGAAAGAAAGGCGGTTTACTGTAAGGATCGTATTTTGAAAGGAGATTACACATGAAAAAGGTATCACTAATTCTGGCGGCTGTCATGTTAATGAGTTTTCTCTCCCTTCCCTCCTTGGCCGAGTCTTCGGCTAAACAGGCTGATGTGAAGGCAGCCGTAAAGCCGATCATAGAGGTCAATGGCTTGCAGTTCAAAGACCTGAACAATAATGGCAAGCTTGATGTGTATGAAGACTGGCGGGCTGACGTTGACGCGCGCATCACCGATCTGCTCTCCCAGATGACGCTGGAGGAAGAAGTCGGCCTGTTGTTCTGCAATAACACATCCGGCCAGTTCTCCGGCACCTACCCGGTTACTGAGCACTACCTGTATGAGCAGAATTGCCCCTTTACACCGGATGCGAATGAGCCCAACTCCAGCGGCTATTCCGCCTGGTACTACATCAATGTGTACAACAACCGGTGCTTCCTGGACAACGCCAACGGCACACCTGAAGAGCAGGTTTTTGTGCACAATGAAATCCAGAAGATGTGCGAAGAAACCCGCTTGGGCATCCCGATGACCTTCACCAGCGACCGCGAGTACAACGCATTTGGCGGCTTTATTGATAAGCCCCATGATGCTTTCGGCGTTGCCAACAACCCCGAGCTGGCTGAAAAATTGCTTGTGAGCTATGCGAAGGCTATGAAGGCAGTGGGCGTCCATGTGACGTTCGAGCCCTATGGCAATGAGATTGGCGCCTTCAACGGGGAGGATCCTGAATACATCGCCAAAATGACCGCCCTTGAAGTCGGCACATTGGAACAGAATGGCCTGGCCTCCTGCACCAAGCATTGGATCGGCCGCGGCGGCGATTCCTCTTTCGGCGGTGCCCGCAGCGTCGCACAAAACGTGGATAACTGGCTAGAAGGCTGGAAAGCCGCAATCAACGCGGGCTGCGAATGGGTGATGACCAACTCCGGCGGCACGGGCCTGACAAACACTGTATCTGTGGACTACGACAGCGTGACCATGGGTTATCTGCGCGACACCCTCGGCTTTGACGGCGTTGTCGTTACTGACTGGTGGGCGCTGGGCATGCAGAGCCACATTACTGGCATTACCCCAGAAGGGGAAGATTTGGCCCAGATGAATGGCCGCCAGCTGTACAAGAAGATGCTGGAATGCGGTGTTGACCTGTTTGGCACCGTGACCACCACCCCCGGCGAAGACATTGATGCCAAGATCATGTCCAACTACCCGGATTGCATCATCAACGGCGTCAAGGATGGCGAAATTGACAAGGCGCTGGTTGACCGCGCTGCGACCCGTATTCTTCGGTTCAAATTCAACCATGGCCTCTTTGAAAACCCGTATTCCGACGCTGAGGCGGCAATTGCCCTTTGCACCAGCAGCAGCTATACCGCGGCTCCCATCAATACCTTTGAAGAATATGCCGCTGCGCCGCGCAGCATCACCACCAATGAAGAGCTGAAGGCCGCCCGCAACGCTGAGGATGTGGAGATGGACGAAGCTATGCAGGCTGCCTCTGCCGTTCTGGTCAAAAACGACAATAGCCTTCTGCCTCTGAAAAAAGGCACCAAGGTTTATGTATCAGCTACCAGTGAGGAATTGGCCCAGCACTACGCAAAATACATTGCCAACTTTGGTACTGTGGTTGATACGATGGCGCAGGCAGATGTTGTGGTTGGGGATTTCACCGCCATGGATGACGTTGCCGAGCTGTTTGTCGACGATGCGAAGGAAGCGGGCAAGCCCATCATTATGACCCTCAACTGCATTGATCCCACCGAGTGGGCTATCAACAATGCCGATGCTCTGATGTACCTGAGCTTCAATCAAAAGGCTGACCATGGTTCTCAGCTGCCCGGCTTCATCACCACCACTGAGCCTTGGATCTACGCCGACCTGCTCTTTGGCGAGCGTGAGCCCAGCGGCATGATCGTAAAGGAACTTGCCCGCAACAGTGAGATGGATGCATATCAGTGGAAAGATTTGGCCGGCGATCAGGGCGCAAATACCTGGGTACGCCTGATGCTGGAAGCCACAATGAAAACCAGCGAGACACATACGGTTCCCGAAAACTGGGGCGATCCGCTGATTTGCTACAAATACAGCATGCGTTATGGCACCAAGGGTGATTTCGTGTATGATACCCTTGTTGTTCCGACCGTTCTGAAGGACACTGAAGTTGAACGCTGGGGAAGAAAACAGACGGTTACAATTTCTGTTCCTGCTGCGGCAAAGGTCGGCGAGGCCTACAATGTAAGCTTCCTGCTGTGGAACAACGGTGGCGATGACATGATCACGGTCAAGGCTGCCGAAGGCGACAAAGTGCTGGCAGAAAAACTCATGGCTGTCAATGGCGGAAGCTGGCGTGTGGTTTCGATGGATCTGACCTTTGACACCGCTGGTGAGCATGCCATTACTATTGGCAATTTGAGTACAACCATTACCGTTGAATAATTTTACTGGCGGATGCAGGGTTAGTTTCGGCTTTCCCTGCATCCCAGGCTGCATGGCCTGGAAACCCGATTTCCCTGTAGAGGTGGAGAATATGAGGGGATTGCTCTGCACAAGCGCAGTAACGCTATTGATTTTGTTGATGCTCTGCTTTCCGGTATTTGCAGATGAATTGTTTGTAGGCACGGAAGAAGGCTATTCCAGCCTCACGGCTGCAGTAGCGGCTGCGGCGCCCGGCGATGTGATTCGTCTTGCATCCGGCGTTTATGCCGAGCCTGCTGAAACCTATCCAATTGAAATTAATAAGCCTCTTACCTTGACAGGAGAGCCTGGTGCTGTCCTCAAGGGCTCCCCTTTTAAGGCGCTGCTTAGGGTGACTGCTCCTGATGTATCAATTGAGGGGCTTGATTTTCAGCTGCTCCGATGGGGCATTGTGGACACGGCCGACAGGATGTCATTATCGGACTGCCGCTTTGTACTGGCGGATACCGCTTACCGCGTATCCTCCTGCGGGGTTTGGATGGCCGGCGTTTACAATTGCCGCATCACGGACTGCGATTTCACGGGCTGTGGTGTTTGCATGGCCGGCCCTCCGCTAAGTGAGCGGAGCAAGGGGCTGCCTGTGCTTACAGGGTTATTTGAGGTCGGGGAGGATACGGCCGTCTTTACTTCCCATACTATAATGAACAACCGCATCAACGGAAAGCCGCTGTATTATTTCGTCAATGAGACTGATCTGACTGTCCCAGAGGATGCAGGCGGTGTGATAGCTGCCTGCTGTGAGAATTTGAAAGCAGAAGGGCTGAATGTCTCTGACAGCAGCATGGGAATCGAACTGGTACACTGCAGCAATGCGCTGGTTAGCAATTTAACGGCGGACCGTTGCGGCATCTTTGGCATATATATTGCTCACACCGACGGCGGAATTGTTGAAAATGTCATCTGCAGGGAAGCCAATCACGGAATTGATCTGCGCGCCGTTCAGAGTATGGCCGTCACCGGCTGTGAAACGCCAGACTGTGAACAGGGTATCTTTCTTTCCTTTTCATTCGATTCCATTGTGGATAGCTGCAGGATGCTTAATTGCGGCAACGGCTTTTTCATTGCCGGGGGTGCGCGAAATCAGCTGTCGGGCAGCCGGGTAGAGGGTAATGACAATGGTGTCTATGTTCAGGGTGAGAAGGACATGCTGATTTGCGGCAACGAAATTACCGGCAACACGGTAGCGGGAGTGCGTTTCCTGCGCTCCAGCGGACAAACGATGGAAAATACGATCCACGACAATTGGGTCGGAGTGCTGGCGGCAGAAGGAGAGTCATTCACGATATGGCGCAATTCGTTCTGTGCCAATGCTTCTGCAGGATTGTATATGAAGGACATGACATCGGGGAAAATCTCGGCAAATATCTTTGACAGTATGGAAAATGTTTTTTTGGAATTGGCAGGATCCATTGCTGATACGCTAATCTGGAATAACACTTTCAAAGGAGGTATAGAAAGAATCATTCACAATTCCGAAAGCCGGGTTTCGCTAGCCATAAATGAATGGAATGAATAAAGAATAAAGCCATTCCGTATTCCAAATTTAATTATTATGTCTCGTAAAAAGCTCCCTGATAGTTTTCCCGTCATAAGCAAGCAGCATATCTTCCCTTTCTACCATCGGTGCATATTGATTATAAAGCGGAACCGGGCGGGGATAAAAAAGGGCCAGATGGAAGGTTGGCCCTTTTTTCCGTAACCGCTTTTTATCGAGAAATTGAAAAAAGCAGTTCCATTGCATGTCATTATACAATCATACCGGAGTGATTATTAGTCCCTGGTTATCAAAACGCTATCATGTTTTTATAAAACTGTATGGAAGACAGTTAAGCCATTCCGTGTGCTGCAAATCGGAAATCCTCGATTTCTGTAAATCATCGATAGCAGCTTACGCGCACGGAAATCGCATATGGCGCAGCAGAAATTGTGGATTTACATTTTTGCTGTTCACCGATACAATTTAAGCAATGATTGAGCTTGATCATATGAACCGTTGAACCATGGTGGAGCGGGAGCAATGCAATGCCGGTGTTGCGTGCGGTCCGCCCCAGCCTCATTTGTAAAGGAGGTAAAACCTATATGCGGAAATTGCTAAGCTGGATGCTTGCAATGGTCATGGTTCTGGGCGTGGGAACGTCCGTGATCGCGGAAGATCAGCCCGTGATCAATAATCAGGAAGTATATGACATGTACCTTGCCGCTGAGGAAAACGCACTGCCCATTTGCCAGCCCGGCGAAGTTACGCTCACTATTTATGCGGAGTTGGATGAATATGCGGCCAACTTTATGCAATCCTATGAAGAACATCCAATCATCAAAAAGGTGGAGGAACTCACAGGCCTCAAGCTTAAATTCATCCATCCGCCTACCGGGGATGACGGTACTTTCTTCAACATGACAATTGCGTCGGGAGATTATCCCGATATCTTCATTACCACCAAGTTCAACGAGATATATCCCGGCGGTATCCATGGTGCTGTGCGGGATGGTGTGCTGGCCGACAATGATGAGCAGATACGCAAGTACGCCAAGAATTTCCTTTACTACATGTCTATTGCAGATAAGAACACCTATCGGAATACCGCTGATGATGATGGAAAACTCACGCTGGGTACTCCCTTCGCATGTGATTTTATCCGTGGCATCAACAACATGGGGTTCATAGCACGTAAGGATATTCTGGATAAGTATGGGCTTGATGTGCCTAAGACCATTGATGAACTGACCAATGCGCTACGGACCCTCAAAGAAAACGGCATAGAGGTGCCAATGGCACTGGGCACGCTGGATAACTATCGCTATACCGACTGCAACTTCCTTTCCGGTGCATTTGGCGTGACGATGAAAGATTATCAGGTCGATGAAAACGGCAAGGTATTCTACAGCCGTGCCAATGAAGGCTATCGTGATTACCTAAGGCAGATGGCCGCCTGGTATAAGGAGGGGCTGATTGACCGCGATTTTGTCAATCGTGATGTAAAAGATGCCCTGAAGATGTTCTATAATAACCGTACTGCCTTCTGCGTGATTGGCAACTGGCAGACAACGGAGATCGTCACACTGGGTAAGGCAGAGAACCCTGATTTTGAAATTTACCCTGTCCGCGTGCCGCGTCTGACCGACAGTGAGGAGCCCTATCATCTTGGCAACCCGCTTGCTGAGGGTGGCGTGGGCGATATGCTCATATCTGCGACATGCAAGCACCCCAAGGAGGCCGTAAAGCTCCTGGATTATCTCTATAACATGGATCTTGCGGAACTGGCTTACTGGGGCGTGGGCGAACTGGAAGATGGAACCCATACCTATATCATCAATGAAGATGGCATGCACGTGTATGGCGATGCGATTCTCAACAATTCGGATTGGCCTTATGAGACCATCCGCCATAAGTACACGCTGCAGATTTTCCAGCGCCAGCTGCTGGAGGAGCCGGAACGCTTTGAATATTCCGATCCTATTTGCCAAACTTGCTGGGATGAGTGGGGATACAAGACGGATCGTGATGGCCGGCTTCCGGAATCTGTTTCCCGCACTGTCGAGGAGGATACGGTATTTACCCGCAATCAAGTGGAGATTGAAACCTATAGTGATGAAATGATTTACAAGTTCATCACCGGCGGTCTGGATATTGATACACAGTGGGATACCTTCGTAAGCACCATGTACGGTATGGGCCTGGGCGATAACGAGCAGATCCAGCAGGCCGCTTACGAGCGCTGGATAAAGCGCTGAGCCCCAACCAACAGATCCAATTGCGTTTGAAGGCAGCCAAAGGCCGGGGGAGAGGCTTCCTCTTTCCCCCGGTTGTTTCTTGTACCTTTTTTAGGCTTGGCGGCCAATTCATCTGCTGACAGAATAAGGGGGAATCCGTGGTGATTGCTGCGGCCAGTAAAAACACCTGCAAACGAAAGCGCGAAGGGTACATCAGTAACATGATCCATAATCCATGGCTGTACCTGATGGCGCTTCCAGTGGTTGCCTATTACATTATTTTTCACTATCTGCCTATGTATGGCGTTGTGATCGCCTTTAAGGATTATGTGCCGGCGCGCGGAATCTGGGAAAGCAACTGGGTAGGTCTGAATCATTTCTCTTCCTTTTTTACCAGCTCTTATCTCCCGCGCCTGCTGCGCAATACGCTTTCCATCAACATCAAGGAACTTTTGTTTTCTTTTCCGGTGCCTATCTTGTTTGCAATTCTGCTCAATGAGGTGCGCAGTACGCGCTTCAGGCGCATTTCACAGTCGTTGACTTATATGCCCCACTTTGTATCCACAGTGGTTATCTGCGGTTTGATTGTCGATTTTACCAAGAGCTCCGGCGTATTGACCAACCTGTTTGTGGCGCTGGGTATGGAACGCGTCAATATGCTCTCCGTGCCGGAATACTTTCAGGGGATCTTCATTGGGGGCATTGTTTGGCAATCTTTTGGCTGGGATTCCATTATCTACTTTGCGGCACTCACAGGTATCGATCCCGCCCTCTATGATGCCGCCCGCGTGGATGGCGCTGGGCGGTTCAAGCAGACGCTGCATGTGACGCTGCCGGGTATAACGCCCACCATCATGATTCTGATGCTGCTTCGCATTGGGTCAATGATGAGCGTTTCATGGGATCGCATTGTATTGCTGTACAATCCCCTTACCTATGAAACGGCGGATGTGCTAAGCAGCTATGTTTACCGTATTGGCCTTACCAAGATGCAATATAGCTTTGCAACCGCGGTGAGCCTGTTCAATTCCGGCATCAACATTTTGTTGCTCATCAGCGCAAACACCATTTCCAAGCGCGTCAGTGAAAACAGCTTGTGGTAAAGGGGGAGAGACATATGAATACCGGCGTGGTTAAGGACAAGGCTATTATCACAAAACGGTGGGGCCGAAGAAGCGTCAAGGAACGCATTTTTGATGCCGCTAATATTCTATTTATCCTGATGTTGGCAATAACGACGGTTTACCCGATGCTATATACGGTATTTGCATCCTTCAGTGATGCGCGGGCCTTGCTCAAGCACGAAGGAGCTCTTATCTTCCCGCTTGCGCCTATGACGCTGCAGGGATATTTTATGACGTTTTCAAATCCCAACATCACAATGGGGTTCATTAACACGGCGTGTATGGTGATAAGCGGCACGGTCATCGGTGTGATTATGACTATGTTGGGTGCGTACGTGGTTACACGCAAAAAGTTCAAGCCACGTGGCATTATGATGAAGGCGATATTGGTGACCATGTTCTTCAGCGGCGGCATCATCCCTACATTTTTTGTAGTGCGCAGCGTGGGGCTGTACAACAACTTCTGGGCAATGGTGATCCCCAGCGCACTGAACACGTATAACCTGATTATATTGCGCACGTTCTTTTTAAGCATACCCGACAGCCTAGAGGAATCTGCCGTGCTGGACGGTGCAAACGATATGCAAGTGCTTTTCAAGATTTTTTTGCCGTTATCGCTGCCTGCCCTGGCGGTTATCACGCTGTATTATGCGGTGGATTATTGGAACAGCTGGTATCCGGCGCTGCTTTATGTCCGGGACCGCAAGCTTTATCCCTTGCAGATGTTTCTGCGGGAACTGCTCATTCTCAACGAAAACGTGGAATCCGCCAGCGGCAAGCAGATGGTTTCGGAAGTTTATACCCGGGAGCTGGTCAAATATTGCACGGTAGTGGTGTCTACGGTACCGATACTGATCTTATACCCGTTTTTGCAGAAATATTTCGTTAAAGGCGTTATGATTGGTGCGATCAAGGGCTGAGGAGAATACGCATGGATTGGAAAGTGACGGAGATCTTGGATGCCCTGCGCGCTGCTTCCTATGTTTATGATGCTTTTAGGCAGGCGGTTAGACCCGGTGCTTGCGAAAGTGACCTTCAGGCGGCGCTGGCAGGCGCTTGCGCTGGCCGGGAAATTGGTTTTGATCTGCTGAGCGGACCACGCACTGCGGAGGTGGAGGGCGGAGCAACGCTGCGTATGCTTGAACGCGGCGATGCGCTCATACTTGATCTGTGCCTCAGGCATGGTGAACATTGGTGTGATGTATGCCGTACATATTTTTTGGGCAAGCCCGATCCAGTTCAACAGGCGACCTACGAGGTTGTGCTGGATTGCTTTGAGGTGGTAGCTCATCAGCTTCGAGACGGAGCCAGCGCCAGAGAGGTCTACCATACAGCCAGGGGCCTTCTGGATGATAAGGGCTTGGCGGGCTGGATGCGTCATCACACCGGTCATGGCATTGGTCATACTCCCTTCGAAGCGCCGGTGGAGGCTCCTGAATCGGAAGATATAATTCGTGCAGGGGATGTGATCACGGTGGAGATCGGTATCTATTGCGCAGGTGCGTTTGGCATCCGCGTAGAGGATGATTTTCTTATTACCCTGGACGGTGCAAAAAACCTATGGAACTACCCCAAGGCGCTTGCGGATGTGACACTGCCGTGGCCAGAAGCCTAAATTGAAAGCAGGTTTAGCCTTGGATAATAGATTAGGAGCGGCGGAAATGGACGCCCATGGCCCGGAACCCCGTAAGGCAGCCTGGTGTCTTCCTGGTAACTGTGCTCTTATGAAAAGCATGTAAAATAAACAGGGGGAAAGCATGAAAGCGATGATGTGGGAAGGCCGCGGCGCGCTGCGGCTGATGGAAATGCCCAAGCCTGTATGCAAGCCGGGATGGCTGCTGATCAAGGTAATGAGTGCCGGCGTTTGTGCAACGGATGCACATATCATACACGGCACATTTTTCAATGGCGAACCGCCCCACGTGCTGGGGCATGAGATTGCCGGCGAGGTGGTGGAGGCGGGTGATGATAGCCTTAATGATTGGATTGGCAAGCGAGTGGTGGTGGAAACGGCTATCGGCTGTGGGGTTTGCGAACATTGTCGCAGCGGTAACAAGCACCTCTGCACAAAGGGCGGAGAGATTGGCTTTCCCCCGTATGCGGGCGGGTACGCTCAATATGTGACCGTGCCTTACACTTGCGCCCATGTGATGCCGGATGGCATGACCTATGATGAAGGCGGTATCTTGGAGGCTATTGCCTGCCCTGTAGGCGCGATCCGCCGCCTTGGACTCGCATTTGGGCAAACGGTTCTCATACAAGGCATCGGCATTGCCGGTATTTCCTTTTTGCAGGCGGTGCGAGCGTGTGGGGCGGGAAAGGTGATTGTTGCCATCACGCGGGAAAGCAAGCGGGAGCAGGCAATGCGCTTTGGCGCAGATGTGGCAATCAACATCACACAAGAAGATCTCACCCAGCGCGTGCTGCAGGAAACAGGCGGCAGGGGTGTGGATCTATCCATCGATGCGGCAGGCGCAGCAACAACCATAACGGCTGCCGTAATGCTTTGCGCCGCACAGGGGCGCGTGCTGCTTTACGGCTTGCCCAATGAGCAAAATCTGCCGCCTTTCCCTGTGTCGCGTATTATTATGAAACAGCTGACGGTAGTGGGTCTTACCAATAATGAGATGGGCTGGCAGCCGCTGCTGGACATGGCGGAGCGGGGAATTATCAATGTACGGGATATGGTCACCCATCATTTCAACCTGGAACAACTTCCTGAAGCAATTGAGACAGTCATGCGAAGGCCGGATGACCTGATCAAAGCAGTGGTGCATCCTTGGGGTTAAACTCCTTTGATTGGTGCTGGGATGCTGCCGCTTAATAGTGATTATATACACGGGAAAGGTGGTTTTTGCTTTGAAGATTACCGACGTGCAGGCGTTCATCGTGCGCCAGCCAGAAATTTCACTTATTGGGGATGGTACGCAGGATTCTGTCATCATCCGCATTGATACCGATGAAGGCATTTATGGCTTGGCTGAGGTGGATTCCGCCCCCTATCTGGTTAAGCAGGCTATTGACATGCCCGACTCGCACAGCGCGCAGCGCGGCATGCGCAATGTACTCATCGGCATGGATCCGATGGCTACAGAGGTCATATGGGACACTCTTTATGAAAGCACTTATTACTATGCCCGCGGCGGTGCAGGGATGCACACCATCAGCGGGATTGACATGGCACTGTGGGATATCAAGGGCAAGGCGCTGGGCTTACCGGTGTACCAATTACTGGGCGGCGCCTGCCAACGCCGTATACCTGCCTATATCAGCATTTTGATGCCTTCCACCGAGGATGAGGTAAAGCGGTTGGTGGACTACCATATGGTTAAGGGATATTCCGGCATTAAATTTGGCTGGGGGAAACTGGGCGAAGATCAAGCGCATGATCTGCGTTTGATTCGTGCGGCGCGAAAGGCATTGGGACCGGATAAGCTGCTCATGATCGACATTGCCATGAACTGGCGGGAGTACAAGGCAGCTCTGGACGCCTGCCATGCCTATGAGCAGGAGGGCGTCTACTGGGTAGAGGAGCCCTTCCGAGTGGAGCAGCCTGATCTTTTTGCTCGCCTGCGCAGCGAAACAAGCCTCAACATCACTGCCGGCGAGGAACTGAGCGCCCTTGCAGAGTTTGAAACCTATCTTCAAAAAGGCTGTATCGATATCCTTCAACCTGATTTAAGCCGCTGCGGCGGGTTTACGGCTGGTAAGAAGATAATGGACATGGCAAAGCGCCATCAGGTGCCGATAATCCCGCACAATTTCAAAAGCGGGCTTTTGATGTCAGCAACGCTGCAGTATATCGCTTGCCTGACAAACGCCAAGTATCTGGAGTATTGCGGACAGGAAACCGTGCTGAGCCGTAGCCTGATTACCGAACCACTGACTGTAACCAATGGCTATGTTGAAATTCCCGACCGGCCGGGCTTGGGTGTGGAACTGAACGTGGATACCGTGGAGCGCTACAGAGCATAGCAGCCGACGCTGGAAGGAGTATGCACCCATGACGTTTGAATTTATCCCCGGTGAGCTTTGGTGGGTGGGGCGAACCTTTGACGGCGTTAAGATGCCGCTTAATGAGACTGCCGACTATCAGGCAGACCTGCGTTGCATTAAGCCTAATGCTGGTGCAGCCATAATGCTTTCCAGCCGCGGGCGCTATGTGGCCGGTACGCTGCCTTTTTGTGTGAAGGTGAAAGGCGGTGTGATTACGCTAACAGAACAGGAGGCACTCAGCGTGCACACTGCCGGCACAACGCTGATGGACGCTTACCGTGCCGTGGCCGGGCAATTCTTCATGAGGGCGGAGCGCGCGCCATGTGATCTGTGCTTTACCGCGCCGGTTTACAATAGCTGGATTGAGGTCGGCTTTGAGACAACCCAGGAAAAAGTGCTTGCTTATGCGCAAGGGCTTATCGACAGCGGCGCTCAGCCCGGTATTCTGATCATCGACGACAACTGGATGGTGCGCTACGGGCAATGGACTTTCGACCGGGAGCGCTTTCCGGAGCCAAAGGCTATGGTGGAAAAGCTGCATGGGATGGGTTTCCAGGTCATGCTATGGGTAATACCCTATACGGTTGCCTCCGGGCACCCGTACTTGGAGCTGAAGGATCAAAGACTGCTTGTAATGGATCATGCTGGCGCGCCCAAGCTTGTGCCTTGGTGGAACGGAACCAGCTGCCTTCTGGATGTGACAAACGCAGATGCAGTAAGTTTCTTGACAGGCCAATTGGATTTGCTGGTAAGCGAGTATGGCATAGATGGTTTCAAATTTGACGCGGGCGATCCGCTCATGCAGGATGGTACGTTTGCCTTCAGCCGCCACATACCGCAGAACGAGGATGACGCCCTTTATAGTCACATCGGGATTCGCTATAAGATTGCCGAATACCGCGAAAGCTGGAATATGGGCGGAGCGCCCCTGATGCTGCGCCAGCAGGATAAAGCACACGCTTGGGGGAAGGATGGCCTTCAAGCCCTTATCCCGAACGGACTGGCATTAAGCTTGATGGGTTATCATTATCATTGCCCGGATATGGTAGGCGGGGGGGATTTGGGTGTAGTGGATATCCACAAGCCGTTGGATCAGGAACTTTTCGTACGCTGCACCCAAGCCAGTGCTCTATTCCCGATTATCCAGTTTTCAATGGCTCCGCATCATTTGCTGGATGCGCCGCATTACCATGCCTGTGAGCTGGCGCTTGATGTTCGCAGACAGTTAACGCCTTACCTAATGGAGCGGGTGGCGCTGGCAGCCAGTAAGAATATGCCTGTTTTTGCGCCGCTGGAGTTGTTTTATCCTGACCAAGGCTTGGCTGAAGTGACGCAGGGCTTTTGCCTAGGTGACCGCTATATTGTTTATCCCATTGTGGAAAAAGGGCAGACACAAGCGCTATTTTCATTGCCAGGAGGTAGGTGGAGGGATTGGCGCGGAGGGGAATTCCAAGCGGAGACAGGCAAGCCGCTTACCTATACCGTGGGCATAAATGACCTGCCCGTATTTGAACGGCTGGCATAACAGGAGACTGCATATGGAATTGCTTTTCCCTGTATTTGTAGATCTGATTTTGACAATCTTAATATAGGAGCGCCCTGCAAACGTATAAGATGCACGTTTGCAGGGCGCTTTTGCGGGATACGCGATCTAACGGGGGCGGCGGGCTTTTTCATCTGGCAGGGCCGGAAATGGATTGTGGGGCTCCGTCTGGTACCAGTACGCCACAGAGGATACATCATCCTGCCGCTCAAATAGGCCATGCTCGTTGGCACCGATCTGCTGCAGCGTCACCCGCAGATCCGTTTCAAACTGGATCGGATCGGGGATGTGCAAGCGGTAGAAAGCTCGCATAGGCGGGCATTCGCTGTGGAAAAACTCGTTTCGGTAGTCATCGTCGCGGGAATAGAAAGGATAGCCCATATATGGGGTGCAATAGGTCTGTTCTCGAGTGCTGCCTTGCTCATTCTTGCCGCCAAAGGACCATGCTCCTCCAAAATAGTCCTCGGCTCCGGTGCCGCAAATGGTCGGATAATCCTTGTCCCCATCCAGGTAGAACTTGAACTCCCCCTCTCCCCACCAGGCGCGCTCCAGTGTCTGCAGGGCTAAAAAGGTGCCCACATAATGGCCTTTGCCGCGAATGGCATTAACAATGGTGTAGTCCTCCCGAAGGGTGGTCAAACGCTGTCTGTGCCATTGAGCGTGAAAGGCGCCGCTGTTAATGGGTGGTGTATCCAATTCTGTGTAGTCGATCTGGTAAAAAAAACCCGGCACATCTCCTCCATGCTGGTTTTCCAGGGTGATTCTGGCTTCACTGCTGAACGGCATGGGGAAAAAGCAGTTCATGCCGCGTTTCGGGTTGACGGCTATAGCTTGCGATACAACAGGGTACCCCCTTGCAAAACCGTTGAGAAAGAAATCACCCAGCGGCGTTTCCACGGAAGGTTCAGTTTCACCGTCCCAGTACATGCGCAGTACCAGATCCCTTAGCACAAAGCGGCCCGCGATCGTTTGGTCGGTAACGGTACACCAAATGTGGCGCAGTACACCAGCGCCGAGAATGTGTGCCAGCGTGACTGTCTCACCTTGTTTGAGCAAGGGAATGCATGGCGAACCCTTGCGGGCTGGACCAAGTACGCTTGTGGCTGTACCGCCGTGGCCTTTTTCACCGGTGGGATTTTCTGCATTGATGGCGCGGGAGCGGCCCTCGCGGAGTACAGGCAGGCCGGAAATGGAAAAGGGATCGAGCATGGTCAATCCTCCTGGTAATAGAATAAAAAGCTGAATAGGCGGGTGTGACTTCGGTAGGAGAGCAGTCTGCTGCGTAACGGCCTGCCTTGTATGAAAAATGAATTGCTTTAGGGATGCTGAACAGGCGGCCTCAGGCGCAAGGCAGGTCGAAGAAGGTGAGGGTGACCTCTGTGGTAACGCTGGCAAAAGGCGCAAGATGAGGCAGCGTATTATCTCTTTTTGCTTCTATCCTGCCGTTCACGTGATTGTTGGCCGGTTCAAGGCCCAGCACGTAATCTCCGCTGCGCAGGCAGCGCCACTGGTTCAGGTAGGGCAGTGTATCCAACCGGTACTGCAGGCCAAAGCCAATCCCCAGCGCACTGTTTTCGCCAGTCAATTTGCAGTAGCCGTCCATGCCGGGCAGTTTGTGGAGGAAATCCTGCTCTTGAAAATCTATTTGCGGGGCTGTACATTCGGCCAGCTGATGCAGGTGCTTGCCCGCATGCTCGTTAGCCGGAAAAGTTTGCGTGCCCTCCGGAAAATGGAGCGTGAGCCACTCGCTCAGCAGCGGATAGCCCAGGTTGATGTGGTATAGCAGCATATACGGCTGTGGACGCGGTGTCTGATTGGTGATTGTATCCGATAGATGCACCTCGCTTTTGTACAAAGGGAAGATGAGCTTTCGCTCCAGCAGCAGGTTTTCGCCAAAGAGTGTGCTTTCCCGCATCTGCCCCTGCAGCACGAGAGTGTCGCCTTCGCGGCGTATGCTGCGCATAGTGGCGCTATGCAGATGAATGCGGCCATGAGTAGGCTGTTCACAGTCTCCCGGCCCGACATTCAGCAGGCCGCAGGTATAAAGCATGCCGCCGCTAAATCGCTGCTCAAACACGGGAGAGATATCATCCCGCTCATCGTTCCTCCCCAGATAATAAAGCGGAATGCCATGGTAGCTGAGGCGGGAGATATCCATGCACCGATCCCATATCATGGTAGCGGCCAACCCGCTGGGCAGGGCGACTTGATGGCAGTGCAATGTGCGGCCGTCGCCCTGGCACAAGGCTATCTCCTGCTGGTGAACGAGCTGTTCCTCCCGGGATATGTAGCCCCTTTGAAGGGCTTGCCGATCGGTTAGTTGCATGGGGTGTGCTACTCTCCTTTGTTTTGCGTACGGTAGCGGCCGGGTGTAATCCCCTCAATGCGCTTGAATGAGCGGATGAAGGAATCTGCTCCAAAGTACCCAACCCGCTGCGAAATCTGCGCCACGGAAAGGGAGGGTTGGTTGATAAGCAGATCCTTAGCGGCCTTAATGCGCATATGATGGATATAATCCAGAAGGCCGATGGTGGTCGTCTGCTTGAACACGCGGGAGATATAATCCACATTCTTGCCCAGCTGATCCGCAATGGCGCTCACGTTAAGCATGGGATTCGGATATTCGTTTTTCACAATTTCCAATATGCTGCGTTTCAGCCGCATTTCGGTGGAATCTTCTTCATCGGCGTCGGCGTCGTGTTCGGCTTTGGACTGGTTTTCGCTCAAGGCCTGTATCTGCTCGGTTAACTGCGCCAACAACTGGCTGGTTTCGGCTGTGGCGCCGCGCAGGCAGGCATGCATCAGCCTGTGCATGGTATGCTCCACGGAGATGTGCATCACCTTGTCCACCGCCTGCGTGGAATAAAACAGGATGGATTCACCCTCTGTCGGGTTGCCTGAGGCGATTTGAGCTTCGGTGAGCATGGCAGAGAACACGTCTTCCTTGATGACCGTTTGAGCGTGGATGGCGCTCATGGCAATCTGACAATCAATAGAGAAGCTGCCGCGCAGCAGATGCAGCCAGTTTGTAAAGGAGGTGCCCAGATAGGCCAGATGTTGCAGTTCGTTGGTTGGCAGGTTGATGAGAACCAGCAGGGATCTGTCTTGATACAGCGGCAAAATGGTGTAAAACTGTGCTACTACAGTGCTCAGCGAGTCGTGAACCTGTGTCATGCTTCGCTGGAAGGCAGTCTCCGCGTCTGCCGTATCGTCTGAAAAGTCAACTACAGTCACGATGCATAGCACCCAAGCGCTGCCCACCAGGGTTAGCTGCTCCCGCTGCAGGCGCTTTTCCAGCGCGGCCTGGCTGCCCGGTTTGAGCATGTTTTGTATCAGATGCTGATCCTCCATCATTTCCTGCGCATAGCGGGCGCGATCCATTCGCATCCGCTTTTCGTCGCTGGCCTCCATGAGCGAAATGCGCAAACGGGTGAATTCATCCACATCCGGGTCATCCGTAACTGGTTGCGCCAAAGCGTTTAAATAGGCAATAGGCTTGAAGTTATTCACTGTGGTCAAGTAGGTGATAAGAGTGCAAATGAAAAACGAAATTAGCAGCACCACATAGGAAAGGCTGCGTGCGCCGCTGAGGGCACTATTGATATTGGAGAGGGGTACTACACTGAAATAGTAATTGCGCGTGAGCGCGGAGCGTGCAAAGGTGACCAGCTGATTATTGTGAATATAATGGCCGCCGTCGCCTCCTGCCTTTGCAAGATCAATTTGCTGGTCGAGGCTGACGGGGGAATAGACAACCTCCCCTTTTTCATTCAGCATGCCGATCCATTCATTTTCAGAGAGGGAGCTTGCGTCAAATACATCCTGCAGGTAAGAAGTATTTAGGGCAATCATCAGGTTGCAACGGTCAGCGTCAAAGGCCGATGGGACTGTCTGAATGTAATAGAGAACCTGTGCGCCTCGCTTGTTCAAGGTGAGCAGCCATTGGCTGCGGTAGGAGGCCGAGAGCATGGAGCGCCAGAGATCATCATTGCCAGGAAGAAGGGCTGAGTCCTCCAGTGTGTAAAGGGCGTCGCCGATTGGCAGCGCGCGCACGGCATCCACATAGATGTTGTTTGTAGGCATGTACAAAAAGATGCGCGATACGACGGATGGGTCGGCCGCAAAACTGCTGAGTGTGCTGCGTAGGTTCATTAGCCGCAGCGTATCGGCAGCGGTCAGGTCCTGGTACTTCATGCGGCGCAAGCGATTTACATCCGCATTGTTGAGCAGCATGGCGGCAAAGGTACGGTAACGGGCGTACTCAAAATCCATGGTGCGGCGCATATAGTTGACAGCTGCATCCTGGATATCGTAAATCTCCCGGGTGAGGAGTTCCCGGTTTTTGTATTCCAGGTAGCCAAATAGAAGGCTGATGGGCAGCACAAAAGCCGCCAGAAAAGAAAGCATGAATTTGCGAAACACAGCACTGTGGAAGAAAGAAAAAGCGTTTTTCAAACGTACTGCCCCCTTTACCGTGGGCACGGCATCCAGGCGAGCCGCAGCTTTCCCCATTGCGGGCTGGACGGCTGCCTGTACAGGCAGCCGCCGTGGTTTTGCCGTTGGGCCTGATAGAATGCCGTTCGAGCTTGTATTCTATACAAATTATACACAATTATGTCCTTTCAGGCCATAGACGAAATCCTTCATACATACCGCATGGGGCACAAATCTCTGAAATCGTCGATGGAGGACGGAAACTGCTTGCTTTAATGGCTGAAACTGGCGATGGCATGCGGCCATATTTGTTTGACACCCGCCCTAGAGTCTGGCTATGCTTTTGATATAGCATAAAAGGGAGGATACGCAATGAAACATGATGTTCGCAATTTCAATCCCATGCCATATGCCCGGCTGCGCAGCTATAACGACAGTACGGGTAAGGACATGACTGCCACAAGTATCAGGAAGGATGCCGATGGCGCCATGCTTTGTGCCCCGCTTGGGCAAAAACGTTGGCAAATCGGCTTTGAATGGGATCAGCCGCGCGATTTGCTGGGCGTCTCAGCAACGTTTGCCGAAGGATCGGTCTTGCCTGAGGACTGGCATGTGGAATACTGGCATTATTCCTGGCCAAACGAACAGAAGGATCGCCGGGCAGGCGCGCACAAGGGGTGGCTTTTGACGGACGATGCCTTCCATGGCCGGTGGTTGGCCGCTTATGGCGAGCAGACGTTGGATGAGAAGGGCTGCAGCGTAGTGTTTGACCATATCGATGTAAACGAGGTGCTTTGCCTTGGCGGAGACTATCCCCAAAACTTGTTTCTGAGTGACGAGTATAATGCCATGTTCCGCCGCGCGCTCAAGTTCCGCATCGTGTTTGAAGGGGAAAGCGCACCCAGGATCAGCGGCATCCGCCTCACGGGGGACGCAGAAATTGCGCAGGATACCTGCCTGGTCTATACAAACGCTACCGGCAGGGGTGAAGGCAGATGCGTGGCGGTGGAAGGTATCTGGAACGGCACACTTTTTTCTGGGCAGGGCAAGGTTGAAGACTTTGCCAAATTGGCTTACACCCGTACGGTAGGAGCAAAGACCCAAGCCGATGAAACCATGTTGGAATTGCGTGTGGATGGCACCGGCTTTGCCGTGCGTGCGGAGGATATCCGGCAAGGCGTGTATATGGAAGATTATGATTTGCTGCTGGTGCCTGAGGGCATGGACGGCGATGCAAGGCAGATTGCCCTCAGGCTCACGGAGGGCAAGTGTTCCATCTTTGACCGGGTGCCGGAACATAAAGAGCAGACCATTGCAAACGCCATGGCGGAAGTGCCTGAAATGGAAAAGAACATGCAGCCCAAATACGGCCGCTATGTAATCATGGGCTGGGAAGGCGTGCGTCAAAAGTTCGCATTGCGTTTCAATGGCGATATTTTTGCCAATAAAATCGAACAGAAGGTATCGCAGCGGGATACGGCCAAGACACGCTGGGCCGCCAATGAACTGCATTTCCGCATCGCTACAGGGGATCCGCCCGATCGTCATCAGCACCATAGCGACACGGAGCAATCTATGCCTGATGCACGCGTACCTATTTATGTGACCCGGTGGCTGGATCGCGAAATCGAGTATACGCAAACCTCCTTTGCAACCCTTATGGCAACGCAGGATATTCCTGTCCGCGGCGATGAAGATATCATGGCAATGAGCCGCTTCAAAATGCGCAACGCTTCCTCGGAGGCACGCGTGGCCAAGCTGTTTGTGGAACTGTATCCCGGTGAACAGCTTTGCCTGGATGGGACTTCCCTGCTGGCCGCCGGGCGCGTACGCCCGGGTGATACTTCCACCTATGGCTGGACGGTTCAACCTTATCCGGACCGCTATCTTCGCGCTCAAGTGAACTGTCATGACCGCGGTACGATGCGCAGTGTGCCCTTTACGGCGGCGGGCGGCACATCGCTTTCCATGCAGCCGCAGTTTGGCTTTGAAGGGTACGATTATAATCCGGTGCGCATGCAGCCCGCTTCCAGTATCGCCTCGGCCATGCTGTATGAGGTGGAACTCGGACCATATGAAACCCATACGCTGGATATGTTCATTCCTTACCCCTCCCTTTCGGATCGGGAGGCTATCAACGATGTTGCACGGCGCTCCTTTGAAGAGGAGTATGAACGCGTAACCCGGTTCTGGCTGGCGCTGGCGGGGCGGGGCGCACAGATTGACCTGCCGGGCGAACCGAAGCTGAATGATTTTGCAAAGGCGGTGCCATGGCATGTAATCCTTACCGCGATGCGGGATCTACGAACTGGGTTCTATATGGTGCCAGCGGGAACATACGGCTATGGATCCTGCGGAAATGAGGCATCGCTGCAGATTCGCATGCTGGATTATCTGGGTTACCATGACTATGCTGAAAAATATCTGCATACCTTTATTGCCAGTCAGGGGCAAGGCTGCATGGACGGCAACTTCCGCTCCCAGGATGGGGCTCTTGTTGCCAACAATTACGGTGGCTATTCGGACCACACGACTTCGCTGTTTGCCTACAACCTTGACCACGGCTACATTCTCAGTTGTCTTGCGGATCATTATCGCCTTACCGGGAACCGGGAATGGCTCATGAATACTGCGCCCGTACTGGTCAAGGCATGCAGGTATATTTTTGAGGAGCGCAAGGCGACCATGCTGTTGGACGATCAGGGTGAGAAGGTGAGCTATTATGGGCTGATGCCCCACGGGCATCTGGAAGATAATCCCGAATGGCGCTGCTGGTTCGCGGTCAATGCTCACGCCTGCGGCGGTATCCTGCAAGCGGCGCAGGTGCTGTCAGAGATCGGCCATCCCGAGGCGGTGCACATTATGGCGCAGGCGCAGGCCTATCGAAATGATATCCGAGAATGTGTCACGAGGGCTATGGCCAAATCCCCGGCGGTGCCAACAGGGAACGGAGGCTATATGCCTCATGTACCCACACAGGCGGAAATCCGCGGGCGTGACTGGGGCTGGTTTCGCGAGGTGGCATACGGTCCCCTGCACTTGGTGACCGGTCAGGTGCTGGATCCTTATGAAAATATGACTACCTGGATTCTGCGCGATCAGGAGGATAACCTGTTTCTCTCCCGTGATTATGGGCGGGCCGTGGATCGGGATAAGTATTGGTTCAGCCGAGGCGGCATGACCATACAATCGAACCTTCTGTTTAACGATCTTATCTATTTGCGAAGGGGAGAAAGTGCACGGGCCATCCGCGGGTTGTTCAATAACTTTGCGCAAAACCTGTACCGGGATGTAAACTGCTTCAGCGAACATCCGATCACGGACTTTGGCAAAGGATTCGGACCGTTTTTTAAAACTCCGGATGAGGCGCAGTTTATCAACAACCTTCGCAACCACCTGATACGCGAGGAGGGGGATGCGCTGTATCTGCTTCAGGGTGCCGCACAAGGATGGTTTGCTGCCGGGCAAACGCTGCGTTTTGAGCGTATGGCGACATACTTTGGTGTCGTGAGTCTGCACCTGGGCGTTGCGGAGGATGGCAAAGTTATTGATGTACGGGTGGAAGCAGAGTGGCGCACCGTACCGGGGGAACTGGTGCTGTACCTGCGCACAATTAACGGGGAATCTCCCAAAGCTGTGCTGCTTAACGGTGCAGAGCTTGGGCTAGAGGCGTATACTGATCAGAAACTAACACTGGCATCCCCCGCACAAGCATTGCATCTGAAAGTTAATTACTGATACACTTCATAAATGCAAGGATGGGCCAAGCGCGAATGCGCAAGGCCCACCCTTTTGCGGTTATTGAAAGCAATCAGCGGTAAATAGAGCATATCCGGCGTGTTGCACGGAATGAGCGGATGGGTAAATCAATCCATTACAAAGCTGGTTTTGAATACACGGCAGCCATGCGCCGGAATCTCAAGCGGGTAATGCTCGCTGAAAATGCCGGCCTCCTGCTGTGATAGCAAATCGAATAAGCGCAGCTTGATCCCGGCGGGATAAGGGAGACCCAGGTCGGCAAAGATGCAGTCAATCTCGGCTTCCTCCTCGCCTAGGTTGGCATATACCAGAACCTGCGTATTATCGCTGAGGTGCCTGATAAAGCTGAAGCAATGCTCCTCTTGACAAACGATGTACGGCGCACGGCATTCTATATCCTGATTGATTGCCAGCAGTGCCTTGTTCTGCACAAGGCTGCGGCTGTCTGCATCCATTGAGCGGATGTCTGCGCCCAGAATCAGCGCAGAACCCATGCATGCCCATAGCACAAACTGGGTTGTGTAGTCCTGTGCGGTACAGGCGGTTTCGGCCTTGTTATTGGGGTCCTCAAGTCCAACATGGCCTTTCCCAAACATGCCTACGGTGAGCATGTCCATATCGTTAAAGCACGGTGCGGCACTTGCGTAATAGCTGTTCAGCTGGCTGTAAGCAATAGAAGCCGCGGAGGAGAAGTTATCCAAAATATCATAGGTGGAGCGGTAGCTGTTCGCGCCGACGGAGCGCATCCATTTTTCTGGGGATTCCAGACCCCAGTTACAAGCGGCAAAAAAAATGTCCCGTCCGCTGGCCCGAAGCGCCATGGCCATGGTCTGGTAGCGCTGGCGGCAATTGGCACTTTTGGGAAAATTACAAAAATCATATTTCAGGTAATCAATTTGCCATGATGCAAACTGCTTTGCGTCACTGAACTCATGGTCGAACGAACCGGGAAAGCGCCCGCAGGTGCGAGTGCCCGCACAGGAGTAAATACCCAGTTTGAACCCCTTGCTGTGCACATAGTCTGCCAGGGGACGGATGCCCATAGGGAACTTTTCCGGGTCTGGCACCAATTGGCCGCTGGCATCCCGCTGAGGCAGCATCCAGCCATCATCCATGATGATGTACTCATAGCCTGCGTCCCGGTAGCCCAAGGCTGCCATGGCATCGACTGTTTCCCGGATAATGGTGTCACTCAAATTCGGGCCGAAGGTGTTCCAGCTATTCCAGCCCATGGGTGGTGTTTTGGCGTACATGGGGTACCTCCTTATTTTTCATCTGTAATGTCCGCAAGGCGGATGGGATTGGTCCAGGCGCTGTTGCCTATTTTGTCAATAAGCTGGCAGCGCACAAATGTCTCACCCTGTTGGGCTGTCAGGTCATAGACGCTGTGGGTCAGGCCATCGCCTTGACGACAACGGCCTGCTACCCATGAAAGATTGCTGTAGAAGATAATGGTATCGACAGGCGAGCATTCGATAGAAATACGTTCGCTCGTTGCGCTTAAACGGTAGATGCGCGGTCCTTGGCTGGCATAAAACCGCCGCTCCTCCAACGCCTGAAGAAGAGACTCCTGCGTAAGCTCCCGCATCTGTACCATCACGTAGCTTTTGCATTGCTCGCCATCGTAATAATGGGCGTCATCTACGGCGACAAGCGGCAGCGCATGTCCGTGCGCGGCTGCAATATCCACAATGGAGGAGGAATCTGCTCGCAGGCAGTTGCGCGGTGCAGTGGACATGGAGTTGTAGATCTCTATGGCCGAAACATTGTGAAGGCCCGATATCGTACCTGTGGAAAGCAATGACCACGCCGGGTGAGCGATAATGGCACGGCCTCCTGCGGTACGGATGCCGTCAATGGCATACTGGGGGCCAAAACGTGGTTCAAGTTTGGACTCCAACCCCTGCGGCAAACAGATGCCCACGATATGCAGCTCTTCGCTGGGCAGTTCATATGCAAGCTCAATGCCGGAGAGAATAAGCATATTCTCCCTGCGGTGTGTAGGCATGGCAACGGTGTCATGATCCGTGATAGCGACAAAATCATATCCATGCCTGCGATACAAGGCAATTGCCTCCTCTGGCGAAAGGCGGCCGTCACTTACGGTGGTGTGCATATGCAGGTTGCCCTTCCGGAAGGGAATATCCTGGTCGAAGTATTCCAAGCCTATCGCTCCTCCTGCCGTTTGGGAAACAGTGCGCAACCCAAGGCGCGGTATTCCTCAATCTTCATACGGATCACATGCTTCTCCACGCCCAGCAGAGCGGCCAGACAGGAAATGCAGTAAAACTGCGATATGCCACGCCCCAGCAGCCGCCTGGATATAGCTGTTTCGTCCCGGCTAAGGGGCGTGCGGCATGCTTTGCAAAGGATACGGGGCAGTTCGCCGCCGCACGTGGGACGCTTCATGATCTACCTCCAAGGGCAGCACTTCCATTTGATTATACCTTTGATGTATCCTGGCACAATCCGCAGTTTCCTACATCGTATCGGGCGTTTTTGACCGGTATGCCCCTGACGGGTAATTGACGATTCATAAGGCGTTAACATCGGAAAGAGGGGATTGAAAAGCACATCTTGCTTTTTTTACACTGAGCATAGACAGATTAGCCGCTGCACGGGTGAATGGCGCGCAGGTTATGCTGATGTGAAGGGATGGCGTAAGCAAATAATGAAGGAATTACATGGCGCAATAGGGGTTACGGTGACTCCGTTTATGCGGGATTGGCAGATTGACCTGGATACTGTTGCAGCGCAGGCCGAACAACTTGCGGCAAGCGATATCACAGGGATATTCCCCTGTGCCTCCACGGGGGAGTTTCCTAATTTGAGCATGGAGCAGCAGCGCTCCGTATACGCAGCGACACAGAAAGCGGTAAATGGCCGGAAGACGCTCATTGCCGGCGCTTGCGCGCCGAATCTTAGGCAGGCTGCCGCCTGCGTTCAAATGGCACAGGATTTATGCTACGATGCCTGCGTTGCATGTCCGCCTTACTATTACCCGCTATCTCAGGAAGAGATATACCTTTTTTACCGCGCCCTGGCAAAAGAATCGGCACTGCCGATCATCCTATATCATGTTCCGTTTTTTACCAGCAGTATCAATATTGAAACGGTGGAACGGCTGATGGAGATTCCTAATATTGCGGGTATCAAGGATTCTTCCGCCAACATGAAACGCATAGCACATCTGTGTCAGCTACATACCAAACGGGATGATTTCTTGCTGTATTCCGGTACGGATGATTGCCTGCTGCCTGCGCTTGTAGCCGGGGTAGATGGCAGTATGACCGCCCTTGGTGCGAGTATGCCCACACTTGTATCCAGAGTCTATAACGAATTTGCACGGGGAGACATCGAGAAGGCCGCTTGCTACCAAAGGAGGATGATGCCGCTTCTCAAGGCGGCGGATGCACTGCCATTCCCACTGGGCTACAAACTTGTGGCGCAGGCCAGCCTTGGCTTGCCAATGACGCAGGCCTATCATCAGATGATGGTTGAAAGTGATGTACAGGCTGCTGGCATGCAAATTGAAGCGCTTGTCAGACAGGCACTTGATTGGTAAGGGATCGGTTTAAAATAGACGCAGCCTGAGCTGCGTCTATATCGGAAATGAAACTTAAATTCATGCAGAGCTTTCTGCAAATAGATGGAAGCTTGCGGCATATTTAGTGGCCGGATAGCAGCGATTCCATATTGCTGTTTGTAAAGCTATACCATACAGCATCCTGCTTTTTGTCTTGCTTATCCACGGCTGCATTGTACACATTTGCTGTAACGGGCGAGCGGTTGACAAAAAAGGAAACGCTGAAATTGTTATTGGCATCGTAATTCGATTGACTGTAAGTCTGCGCTTCAATCGAGCATCCATTCTTGGTGAATTTCAATGTGCCGAATCCGCCGTCAGCCGCACCGCTGGAATAGGAAAATGTTCCATCCCACTTTAATGCCACAAAGGCCCGGTAAGCAAGACCATAGCCGTAAACTGTTCCATCTTGATAGTGCAGAATTTCCACCCCATCATCTTGACCGTTAGCGGTCGCCCATAGGATCACTTCCGGTTTATCGTCGTGATCAAGATCGGCGAGGGCAAACTGCGAAATTTCCATGGGGACGTTAGTAAACGAACTGATTAGCTGGTTCAGATATAAGGTTTTTTGATCGTCTGTACTAAAAAAAGTGGCCTTGTTTTGCATCACCGCCTTATACGCACTGAAGGCTGCCTGGTTTGGCACTGCAGTGCCGGGAGCAGGAGAAACTGAGCTGCCAACTGATAAAAATTCAGCCATGATATAGCCCTGTTGATCGCCTGCTTTTACGTAATACCATTGGCTGGCAGTCTGACCGAGAACAATAGCCGAATCCCCGTCATAAAGTTTGCTTTCAACTGCTGCGTTTTGGGATGGTTCTTTGCGCAGGTTAATCCAGCCGCGGGCTTTTTTGTTCTTCACCACAGCTTTTGGTTGTTTGGATTGAATACTGTCCGGCTTGGACCCGCGGTACAGATACTCGGATTTCATGTAGCCCGTTTGGCTGCCAATGGTGACCTTTACCCATTCCTTGCTGGGATCAGACTCACACACGACTTTCGTGCCGGTAAAGAAAAGCCCCATTGAGCTTGCTTCTGCAGATGCTCGTTCTCTCAGATGGACCCGGTCAGAGCTGCGCCCGTCTATCATTGCTGTCCCATAGGCGGTTCCTGAAGTTGAACCGCTGATCTGCAGATAGTCAGACATTATATACCCGTAAAGATCGTCTGTCTGGACATAGTACCATTTTGTGGCGGTCTGGCCAAGTACAGTGACCACATCTTTATTATATAGTTTTCCTGCAACTGCCGAGCGGAGGGAAGGCTCCTGACGCAGGTTAACCCAACTGCCTCTTTTTATGTTACTTACCACCGCCTCCGGCTGCTTGGGCTGGACGCTGCTTGGATTGGTGCTTCGATACAGAAACTCGGATTTTATGTAGCCTGTTTGACTGCCGATCATAACCTTGACCCATTCATCGCTGGGGTCAGATGTACACTCGACCTCTGTGCCTGTAAAGTAAAGGCCCAGCGATTTTGATGATATGCTGGGGCGCTCTCGCAGATGAACCCGATCTGCTTTCCCACAGTCAATGATAGCCGTACCATGGCCAGCAGCAATTGCCGGGTTTGCGTACATGCATGCCATTAATCCAAATAACAGAATAATTGATAGGATTCTCTTTTTCATAGTCTGCTCCTTTTCCCTGCATCCCAACCAACTTAGGCAGAAGTCATTGAAGCATGAATCAACATTAACCTCAAGTATCCCGCTAGAATATAGACGAAGGGTGCCGAAATTTTCTTTCCAGCATTTCTCGCAAACGTAAAATAATGCCTTCGTTGATGAATGCTATGGTTGTACGGGATATCATCTTCGGCAGTGATTTTTGTCACCATACCGGAGTATATCAAAAAAGCCCGGAAAAGATTGCTTTTCGAGCTTTTCAGTGGGATGTGGGATATTGATTGATATAAAGACACAGCCAGTGTATGGCAGAAACTAATCAGTCCTCATTAGGCTGCTTTGGCTGTCTTAGTAAGCATCACTCAAGTCTTTTATCACAACAGGCAACAATCCATCCTCATACAAACGATAGATAAGCTCCCCAAACAATGAATTCGCCCAGGCAAACCATGAACGGGTATACTTCTCCGGATGATTTGGATCAAAGCTCTCATGCATGAAAGAGGTACCGGCATGGGTGGACAATAGCATTTTCAGCAGGGATGAAATCTCCTTTGTGTCGGTGGATGTCAGAGCCTGTATGCACAGCGAAATGGGCCAAATGTATCCTTCCGGCGTATGGGGGCTGCCCATGCCTTTTGCGTAGTTCCCCCGATAATAATAGGGATTGTCGGCGCTGAGCACAAAGGCCCGTGTTCTTGTATATAGCGGATCATTTTTTTCACAAACACCTAAGTATGGCAGTGATAAGAGGCTGGGGACATTTGCGTCGTCTATCAGGAGGTGATGGCCAAGCCCATCTGCCTCGTAGGCATATATTTCCCCATAAACAGGGTGATATACATGACCGTGGGCCTCGATGCCTTGTGCAATTTCATCCCTAAAGGTTTTTGCCCTTTGAACAAGCGCCGAATTCCCCTTTAGGCCGGCAAACATTTCAATGATTTGCAGCGCCCTGATGGCCATTAGATTTGACGGAACCAAATATCCAAAGCGGCAGGCGTCGTCGCTGGGCCGGAAGCCAGACCAAGTCATGCCCGTATAAGCCGTCTCCGCCCCTTTCCCGCCCCTTGGCAGGGTATCGCTCGGGGCGCAGTTGTCCCGCTCAAAGGTATAGGGACTTTTTTGCTCATGGTGCTGTTCGGTAGAAAAAATATCCACAATGAGGGCCATAGCTTGATCAAAGTCCTCATCCATCCAGTGAGTAGTGCCTGACTTTTTGTAGTATGCTTCTGCCAGAAAAACCGGATGGCATAGGGAGTCAATTTCATATTTGCGCTCCCATACCCAAGGAGATGGCACAGGATGATCGCTGTACTCCCATGTAGGGGCAGGCGCAAGCTTAAACGCGTTGGCGTATGGGTCGAGCAGGATGTATTTTACCTGCTGTCCAATCAACCCTTCCAAAAAACATGCTGTATCCTTGTCTCCATCCGCGAAACGTATGTAGTGTAGAGCCTGTGCAGTGGAATCCCTCAGCCACATGGCAGGAATGTCGCCGGTTATGACAAAGGTTCGACCATCCGCCGTCTCACTGACAGTCGTTTCCAGCGTGTTCAGAAAGCATTTTTCAAACATATCCCCAAGGCCTTCTATGGGCGCCAGCGCAGCTTTTACGTGGGCAATGCGGGCCTGTATCTTTTTTGTGAGTTCCTTCATCGGTGTCCATCCCCGCTTTGTTTCATTTGGGCCGATAGGCATAGATAACAATCAAAAAGTAACTTTTATCCCTTCACCGCCCCAGCAGCGATTCCTTTTACAATATGCTTTTGCATCAGCACATAGAAAATGACAATGGGAATGGTGGAAATTACAAATCCGGCCAGAATCAAATTCCACTGATTGTTATAGGTCCCGTAAAAATATTGCTGTGACACCGGAAGTGTCATGGGTTTTTTGGTACCGTAGATCAAAAAGGCCACCAGGAATTCTCCCCATACCCACAGGGCATTAAGCACTGCCACCGTCGCCATGACCGGGCGCATTAAAGGCAGCACGATAGAGAAAAACATGCGCAGTTTGGAACAGCCGTCAATGGTGGACGCCTCTTCAATTTCCACTGACATGCCCTTGGCATAACTTCTGAACAGAAAAATTGGCACTGGCATACCCAAGGCAATATAAATCAGCAGCAACCCTGGCAGGTTGCCCGTCAGACCCAGTTGTTTGGCAATAATGATCAGGGCTACCATGTACACTTGGAAAGGCACAAAAAGCGTGGACATAATGGCCAGCATCAGCAAATTGGAAAATTTGTTGTTCCACCTGGCTAGAGAATAGCCGGCCAAGGCTGCGATCAGGCAGGTTAAAGTGGTGGTGGCCGCAACAAGGCAAAGGCTGGTGATAAACGAGGCGACAAAGGAGTTATTACCCAGCACCGTGGCATAGTTGTCAAGGTACAGGTTTGAGGGTAAGCTCAAAGCTGAAACCATGATATCGCCCTTGGTTTTGAAGGAGTTTATGACAACAAAATACAGCGGAGCAGCAAACAGAATGGTCATGATCCAAAGAATGGCTGACCGGAGGGCGTGAAATAACCGGCTTTGAAGCTTGTTTCTTTTCATGACAGCTTATCCTCCCTTCTGCGCATGAATATTGTCAGCGCCAGGGATACCGACGCCAGCAGCACAAAGAAGATGGTGGATTGCGCGGTGGCATACCCTGTGCGGTTGGCGTTATAGGCCGTGTTGTATATTTTCAGCACCATGGTCATAGAGGCGCCCGCCGGGCCGCCGGAAGTCATGGTATAAGGTATTTCAAACGTTTTCATATGGGCTGCGCAGGAAAGAATTAAGCAGGTAAAAATAGTGGGGGAAATCAAGGGGAGTTTGATATTCCATAGCACATGCCACCCATTTGCACCGTCAATTTCTGCCGCTTCCAGGAGATCATCGGATATGGTCTGCAAGGACGACAGATAAATGATCATATAATAACCTGCACAGTTCCATATCCCCACCACAGCCAGGGCATAAATTACACTTTGGGGTTTGCCCAGCACTGCTGTGGCTGGCAGCTTTATCACTTCCAGTATATCCGGCAGTGCCCCGGTGTACACAAAGCGCCAAATATAGCCTACCACCAGCAAGCTCATAATGTTGGGAATAAAAAAGGCGGAGCGCATCAGATTCCGGCCTCTTATGGGCCTGTCCAGCATCAAGGCCAGCGTCAGCGAAAGCAGATTTCCTGCGATAACCGCCACCAATGCATAGGTAAGCGTGATGGAAATGGTATCTACAAAGCTTTTATCCGTCAGTGCTTCCTTATAGTTACTCAATCCCACCCAATTGTAAGAGGATTTCATGCCATAGGAGTCGGTAAAGGAAAGCACCAGGCTTTGCAGTACCGGCACTACAAAAAATACTACGAATAGGCTCAAGGCAGGCAAAAGGATCAATAAATAAAAGATTGCATCCCGTTTCTTTTTCATGTCAACCTATCCTTTCCGGATAAACGGAGCCCGCCGCTGAAAAGAAGGGCGGGCACCCGGGACGGGATACTTCCCCGTCCTCTGAGTACCCGCCATTAAATGAGGCATCCAGGGATATTTACAAAAATTGTTTCCCTTTGGCGTAGGAACGCTTATTCAGCGTCTCGGGCCTTGTCCCAGAAGGTATCAAGATCGGCGGACAGCGCTTCCCAAGTGGTGGTATCCAGCATGTACTTGGAGAAGCTTTCCCACAGCTTATCGGTGAATATGGAGCGAAGCACGCGATCGCCGTAGGGGGTAAACTGACCGGAGGTCATATAGGCGCTGATATCAGCGGCGATGGGATCATAATCCACATTTACACCTGTGACGGCAGAGGAAACCTTGACGTTCCTGGACCAGATTTCTCCGGCTTCGGCAGAGGTCATGTATTCGAGAAAGGCAAGGGCCATTTCGGCGTTCTTGGAATCCTTTGCAATGGACATCGCGCTGTCGGGGAAAGCCAGGAGCTTGGCGTCTTCCGCATTATCAGAAATGGGGAAAGCCATCAGGCCGATGTTGGCATCGGGGTTGGCGGCACGGATACCGGACAGCGCCCAGGAGCCGTTGCCATAGAAGGCGGCGGCACCGGTAGCCAAAGCTGCATTGGAATCGTCATAGGACATGTTGAAGGTGTTGTTTGGATCAGCATAGCCGTAGGCAAATTCCTTTTGGAGGTCAAAGGCCAGCTTCCATTCGGCACTTGCGACGATGGAAACTTCGCCGGCATCACGCTTTGCAGACCATTCAGGATCCTGTCCAAATACGGTTTCGGAGAATAGTGCGATCAAGGACATGTAAGGCACGGATAAATCCAGGCAACCGGTTGCAAAGGGGGTTACGCCGTTGGCCTTCAAGGTCTCGCAGGCGGTACGCAGTTCAGTAAGCGTGGTGGGTACGGCGATATTGTTGGCGGCCAGCACATCCTTGTTGTAGTACAGGGCGATGTAGCCGTTGTCAATGGGCATGGCGTACACGCCGTTGTCATAGATGGCATTGGCGGCGGCAACGGTGTCAGCGCTAAGGTTGTTTAGGAAATCTTGACCGTTCAGGTCCAGCAGATATTCAGGCTCGATTTCCTTCATCCAGGTAATGAGATCAGGCATATCGCTGGAAGCAGCCCTGGCGCGCAGGGTGGTTTTCAACTGATCGGCTGTCATGGACTGCAGATCAAATTCCACATTGGGATACAGTTTCTGAAATCCGGCGAACATCTCGGCAAAGGCATCCTGGCAGGACTGTTCTTGTTTTAAAGACAGGATTTCGAGAACGACTTTGTCCTCGGCTGATGCAACGGTCAGGAGCAAGGTGCTCATCAAAACCACGACAAGCAGCAAAGAAATTAATTTCTTCATATGATTTCTCCTTTACTCGTACCATTTGGATTATTTCATGCCCACGAAAACCTGGCCAGCATCTTCATGGGGCATCAAACCATAGATAAAGATAGTTTCGGCTTGCTGAATAAATTATCAAACACCATGAAACAACCGCCAAGGGCATATTTGTCTTCTGGAAGCTGACCGCAGTAAACGGAAACTTTAACCCCAAGATTATCGGTGAGATACGTTTGCAGCGCATCTTCGGCAGTCTTAAAAAAAACACTGCTTTCCAATGCTGGGCTGCCGCCTATCACCACCTTGGAAATTTCCATGGTTTTCACAATGTTGGAAATGGCAATGCCAAGATAGGAGCCCGCTTCCGATAATACCGCCCGCGCCGCAGAATCGCCTTCTCCCGCCATTTTGACCAAACGATCAAAGTCTGGCAATTCCCCGTCTGCTCCTTGGAGGCCGGACTTTTCGCGATAGCGCTCAACAATGGACAGCTTTCCGGCGTACACATCCAGACATCCCCAGCTGCCGCAGCGGCATGGCGGTCCTTTGGGATCTAGGGTGGTATGGCCGATAAAGCCTGCGTTCCCCTTTTCCCCCGCCATAGGATGGTTGTTCTGATAGATAATGCTGCCTATGCCGGCCCGCAAACCAATGTATATAAAGTCGGTGGTTTCATCGCCTAGGTACAAGCGCTTTTCAACCAATCCCATCAGGTGCACATCGTTTTGAATGTACACTGCTAGTTTCAGGTGGCGCTCCAGCTTCTTCTGAATGTCTACGCGCTGCCAGCCATGAATGCGCTCAATGTTCATGGATATGCCGTTTACCGTATCAATGACCCCCGGCAGCCCGATGCCCACGCCGTCGATCAAGGCTTTTTCAACCCCGGAATCAGCAATGAACTGATCCAGCTCCCGGAGCAGATCCTCCATAAGAGCATCCTTTTCAATGTCTATATCATAATTCAGCGTCTTTGCTGCTCGAATATCGCCCTTCATGTTGGCAATAGCCATGCGGATTATGGGAAATTCAAAGTCTATTCCCACTGCAAAATGGCGCTCTCCGCTGAGATTTAGCAAAGCGGCCGCCCGCCCGCCGCAGGATTCGGAGTAACCATCCTTAACGACGATCCCCTCTTCCATCAGCTCCTTGACGAGGTTAAGTACAGTAGGCCGGCTAAGGCTTGTGCGCCTTACCACATCTTCGGTGGAAATGGGAGCATATTTCATGATGCATTGAAGGATCAGAAATTTGTTGGCCTCCTTCAAAATCTTGATGTTATTCCCTTTCACCGCATTATCAGCGTTCAATACGCTCCCCCCGCTTCTTGATTGCATTATAACAGCCCTCCAAACTTTTGTAAATACATTTAATTAAATTTTTTAATAAAAACAATATCATTGGATCGGGATTGTATGATATAATAAATCCAAGGATCATTGGCACTATATACAGCAAGGAGTCATTCCTAATGAAAGAAACGTTTTCTTCCTACTTAGAAATGCTATCGCAAAAGCTTATCAGGGGATGTGTTACCAAAACGCCCGCAGGTATTACCTTGTTCACTCCGGATGGCGTTGCCAGTTACGATGCATTGTGGCTGCGGGATTTTGCCTACATGGCCGAATACGCCGGAGATTTCATTTCCAATGATGAATTGGAAGGATGCATCCGTTATGCGCTCTCCGGCAAGCGGGAGGATGGCTGGATGCCTGACCGCATTTATGCCGATGGAATGGTGGCCTATGCGGCCGGCGTTGTGGGCAAGCCCGTAGGCGAGGCTAACCTGGATAACACCCCTTTTCTTATTTATGCTGTATGGCAGTTGCTGAGCAGGCTGCCTGTCAGCAAAGCAAAGCCATTGTTTGAAACTTGGCAAAGTGACTTGGTTCAGGGTCTTCGCGCTATTCCCCGCAGCACAAGGGGATTGGTATATTCCTCTCCCGCAGCCCCCCATTCCCCTTATGGTTTTACCGATACCGTGGCCAAAACCGGTGAATTGATGATGGAATCCCTTTTGTATTGGCGTGCCGCAAAAATGATGAGCGTGCTTCAGCATCGCTATGGTTTTACCCATAAAGCTGACCTCACCGAAGATGCTGCTTTAATTGAGAATAACCTGCAGGCCCTGTATGACGAAGAAAGCGGCATGTTCCTGGCAGCCACGCAGGACTGCCGCCAAATTGATATTTGGGGCAATGCCTATTTGCTGTATATCGGTTTCCCGGCAGCAAAGGCGAAAGAAACCATTCTTTCTTATTTGTCCACGCATCTTTGGGATTTCACATACAAGGGGCAAATACGCCATCTGCCTCCCAGGGAATATTGGCAGCGGCTTTTAATTGATGTAGCCCATGATGAGTATCAAAACGGCGCGTACTGGGCCACCGCTACGGGATGGGTCTTGTGGTGCGTGGCACAGAAGGATGCAAAAAGTGCGTTTGAACTTTTGACGAAAGTTGTGTACTCCTTCCAAAATGATGGCGTTTTTGAGTGCGTTAATGAAGGATACGAAAAGCTTGATAGTTTTGTAGTCAGCGCTACCAATGTATTGGGGGGCTTCCGCCGCGCCGTACATGAATTCCCAGCCTTAGCGGAGCTTGTCTTAAGCGCAGACCTCTAAACAGCTTGATTATACCTTTTTTTCTGGTCTGCCTCAACTATCGTATCAATAAAGCGGCGCAGGCGGCCGGGATATACCCTCCCTTATTCATTAGAAGCACCTGAGTATACATGCGCCCGACCAGCGTAACTTAATTGCTCCACGTTAGGAGGAAGTCTTATGAACAGCAATTTCCGCCTGGGCATTGATATTGGCGGAACCAAGGTAAATGCAGGCATTATACGCGAGGATGGTTATATATTGGACACCTGCACCTTTTCTTCCAGGGATTCTGCAGACGCCGAAGGCTTGGTCAAGGAAATTTGCATACAATCGGAAATATGCCTTACCCGCAACGACATGACACTTTCGAATATTCACCATATCGGTGTGGGTATCCCGGGGACGGCAGACTATCAAAATGGTGTAGTCCGTTACAGCTCCAACCTTTTTGGTGAGAACGTCCCCCTGGGCAGTTACTTTTTTGACCGCTGGCAGCGAAGCGTTACAGTCGTACAGGATTCTTGGGCAGGCGCTTGGGCGGAGTACCTGTTTGGTCAGAATCGAAAGTGGGACAACATGCTTTGCCTTACCATCGGCACCGGCATTGGCTGCGGCATCATCCTTCACGGAAAGGTGTTTGGAGGCGCCATGCATACAGCCGGTGAAATCGGCCACACCCCAATTGTTCCCAACGGCAGGCCTTGCAGCTGCGGCAAGCGGGGATGTTTGGAGACATATGCTTCAGGAACGGCTATCTGGGAGCAGGCACTGGAGCGCTTTCCTGACAAACTCAGCGGCCTTGCCCAGAGGGCAGAAACAATTTTTCAAATGGCATACGATGGTGATGCAGATGCGCTTGATCTAATTGAAGAATGTGTTGACAAACTTGCCTACGGCCTATCCATAATGATCGACATTTTGTCGGTAAATGTTATCACCATCAGCGGTGGAATCTGCAGCCATGAACGGCTGATGATAGCACCCCTGGTCGAAAAAATACGGGCTTACGGTTATCCATCCTGGGCAAAAGAAAATTCAGTTATTGTGAAAAAGGCCGGGCTTGGCAGCTATGCCCCCATGGCGGGTGCTGCCTTTCTCACAAAAGATTTTATTATATAAGCACACATCATATAAGGAGAAAGCCATGGCCGTATATTTTACCAAGCCCATCCCTCGTCCTGCATTATGGGGCGGGAAACTGTTAAAAGAGTATTTTCAATATCCCGATTTTCCAGACAATATTGGACAATCCTGGGCTTTCAGCGCACAGGATGGCGCATCCAACCTGATTGAGGGAGGAGAATACGCCGGGAAAACCCTGGCGGACCTATGGCATGAGAAGCCTTATATTTTCGCAAGCCGATATAATACGTTTCCTGTTATCGTCTCCCTGGTTGCGCCTGTGGAGGATTTGAGCATTCAGATTCATCCCAATGCTGCCATCGCGGCAGAAAGCGGTCATGCCATGGGTAAAAATGAGGCGTGGTATTTTTTGGAGGCTCAGGATGACGGAAACATTGTTTACGGATGCCGTGCGAAAAATGAAGTGGAACTCCGGAAGATGATTGCATCTGATCGGTGGAATGACCTGGTGCAGCTCTTGCCTGTGCGCCGGGGGGATTTTGTTTATCTTCCAGCCGGCATACTCCATGCGCTTAGAAAAGGCAGCATTGTATATGAAATTCAGCAGGCAACAGACATCACCTATCGTTTTTTTGATTACCACCGAAAGGGTACTGATGGCAAAGAGCGAGATTTGCACATCGAGCAGGCTATTCGCTGCATGAACTTCAATTTGAACGAGGACTGCGCACATTCATCCCAAATTGATGATTACCTTCCCCATGGTACGCTGACCAAACTGATTTGCAACGACAGTTTTTGTGTGCGTAAGCTTGTGCTGAATAGAGAGGAAACCCTGGTCTTTGACGGCTACCAACTAATGACCGTCTGTAATGGCGGCGGCAGAGTAGATGGCCTTCCTCTGCATATCGGACAAAGTTTTCTTGTTCCCTCAAAGAATAAGATATTGCTTGAAGGACAAATGACGATTTTGATGACCGGGGAAAGATAGTGGATCAATTATTCCTGGAACCTTCTTCTGCCGCATTCTTGAGAAAACCTGGGCTGTTAACGGGCAAGATATGTTTGCATCACCTTTGCGGCGTATGATATACTTGTGCATAACAATCAGATTGAAGACGGGATGGACAAACTGATGAACATGAAGCAGCGGCAGCAGGCAATGATAGAAATGATCAATAGGGAAGGTTCTGTCGGCTTTGCTTCGCTGAAGGAAGCCTTTCCCGATGTTTCGGAAATGACTTTGCGCCGTGATTTAGAATACTTGGATCGTGTTAAGAAAATCATTCGTATTCATGGCGGAGCTAAATCAGTAGACGTTGTGATCGGTACGGATGATCTTTTCTTCAAGCGCAGCACCAGAAATGCGGAGGCAAAGAAGCTGATTGCGCAAAAGGCGGTGGAATTGATCAGTGAGAATACTTCCATTTACATTGATTCGGGTTCGACTGCTACAGAATTCGCGAAGATTTTTCCTGATGGCAGGTATCTGGTCTTTACAAGCGGCATTAGCTGCGCACAGGAACTGGCTCGCTTGACAGAGGCGCAGGTTCATATGGTTGGCGGACGGCTGAATCCCTTTAGCCTAAGCGTAAACGGATCAAGAAGCCTGACTTATCTGGAAAACATAAATTTTCAAACGGCTTTTTTGGGGGTAACCGGATATATACACGGGCGTGGTTTCACTTGCGGTTCAGAGGAAGAATGCGAATTGAAGCGTGCTATCATCAGAAAGTCAGAAAAGGTGGTACTCCTGATGGATGCTCAGAAGGTGGATGTTACCAGCACGTTTACATTTGCCAATCTGGAAGATGTGGATGTTGTTGTGTCCGATCCGGCATTGGGAGATAAGACGCGCAAGGAATTTGAGAAATACAATATTGCCGTATATTAAAATAGTTATCTACTAACATAGGTCTTTGCTGCCCGCTTGACGAAGCGGGCTTTTTGTTTGCAATTAAGGTTACAAATAACACCAAAAAGCCTATTGACTATTGAAACGAACATGATATCATTGTATATATGTTTGAAACAACCTCTTTTTGATGTGATAATTACGTCCGCGTGGTTTTCGAATCAATTGGAAAGGAAATAACGGGATGATTATAACGGTTACCTTGAATCCGGCGCTGGACAAAACAGTGACTCTTCCCATGTTTTCTGTTGGGCGAGTCAACCGGATCACGCAGATGCGCCTGGACCCTGGCGGAAAAGGTATAAATGTGTCAAAGGTCATCCAAAGTCTGGGAGGCCAAAGCGTGGCTATGGGGATTTTGGGCGGCGAAGCGGGTAAATGCATTAAAGAATCCCTGGATGCAATGGGGATAGTAAACGACTTTTTGTTCGTAGCGGAACCTACGCGTACCAATCTAAAAATAATCGATCCGGAACTGCACACCAATACGGATATCAATGAACCTGGCTCTCCGGTGGATGAACAAAAGGCGGAAAGCGTTTATGCGAGGCTGGAAGCAAGAGTGCAGTCTGGAGACGTTGTTGTTTTGGCTGGGAAAGCCCCTCCGGGTATACATGACGGTATTTTTGCTCAATGGACTGAACGGCTGCATAGGCTGGGTGCAAAAGTATATCTGGATGCGGACGGGCCTCTGCTTTTGCAAGGGGTTGCAGCCAAACCGGATTTGATCAAGCCTAATGAGGAAGAGTTTTCGCATTTGATGGGGAGAAGCCTTCGCTCGGTTGACGAAATTGCCTCGGCTGCACAAGAACTTCTGCACAGGGGTATTGGACAAATTGTTATATCTTTGGGTGCAAATGGCGCTTTGTTTGTTAAGCAAGGCCGAACAATTTATGCAAAGGGGCTTAAAGTGCCTGTCCAAAGTACAGTAGGAGCGGGGGACGCCACCATGGCCGCATTGGTATTGGGCAGTGCCCGGGGCGATTCCTGGGAAAGCACCATACGACTGGCTATTGCGGCTGGAGCAGCCAGCGTGATGTGCGCCGGCACGGAGGCTGCCTCCTTGAAAACAGTGGTAGCGCTTATGAAGCAAGTAGAATTGGAAGGATAATATCATAATGAAGACAAGAGCACTCAGGTTATATGGAGCTTCAGACCTGCGGTTGGAATCTTTTGAACTTCCGGAAATTCGGGATGATGAAATTCTGGTGGAAGTTATTACTGACAGTATCTGCATGTCCACCTATAAATGCGCTACCCTGGGAGTAAAGCACAAAAGAGTTCCCAAGGATGTGGCGCAGCATCCGGTTATCATGGGGCATGAATTTGCCGGCAATATCGTAAAGGTGGGAAAAAAGCATCAGCATAAATTTGCACCTGGCATGAAATTTACTTTGCAGCCGGCTTTAAACTACAAGGGCAGCATGGCGTCTCCTGGTTACTCTTATCAATTCTTTGGAGGGGATGCCACCTACTGCATCATTCCGCAAGAGGTGATGGAGCTGAATTGTTTGCTTGAATATGGCGGCGATGCTTATTTTGAAGCATCCCTGGCCGAGCCTATGAGCTGTTCCATCGGCGCATTCCATGCTTGCTTTCATACAAAAATGGGTGTGTATCACCATGACATGGGAATTCGAGAAGGCGGAAAAGTGGCGATACTTGCGGGGGCAGGCCCTATGGGGTTGGGCGCTATTGATTATGCCCTTCATTGTGACCGGAGGCCTAGACAGCTTGTTGTAACGGACATCAATGAGGAACGCCTTGTAAGGGCGCGAGAGCTTTTTTCTAAAGAAAACGCGAAGAAAATCGGCATCGATCTGGAATTTATCAACACTTCGGAATTGGACAATCCTGCAGCAAGTTTGCGTTTATTATCTGACGGCGGTTTTGATGATGTTTTTGCTTTTGCTCCGGTTCGATCTGTAGCGGAGCTGGCATCCAAAATTTTGGGCAGGGACGGCTGCCTCAATTTCTTCGCCGGCCCGGAGGATCCGGGATTCAGCGCAGAGCTTAATTATTATGATGTGCACTATAATTCTGCTCACGTAATCGGAACTACCGGGGGCAACACACAGGATATGATTGAATCCCTGGAACTGACAGCGGCGGGGCGGATTACACCTGCGGTTATGGTAACGCATATCGGCGGCTTGGATGCAGCGGGAGAAGCTACCTTGCATTTGCCATCAATCCCTGGTGGGAAAAAATTGATATATACACATATAAACATGCCGCTAACGGCAATTGCGGAATTCGGCAGCAAAGCGGCAGAGGATAAGCGGTTTGGGGATTTGGATCAAATCACCAGAAAAAATGGCGGCTTGTGGTGTTTGGAAGCTGAACGGTATCTGATGCAGCATTGGACCAAGATAGATGCTTGAAAAATGATCGGACCATATCCTGGCGGCGAGGGGTGTAATAGAAAACAAGGCTTCATGTATCGTGGGTTATTATGACATAAAACTTGATACAAGCATATTGACAATTCCAATGTTTGAATGTATGATTGAAATGTGATTATAACGAACATTAACTGCCGAAATTATGGTTGAAAATGACAAATTTCTAACGTTCTATAAAGGTGCCGAATGCTGTGCGGCAATCAATCCTCCGCGAAATGGAGCTTTGTGCGAAACTCGTTCCAGCATTCGTTTTCAAATACATTGGAACGGTTGGTAATGATGGAGGTTACCTCTGAGAGGGGGGCTACTTTGCAGAAGGCGGTGCGCCCAAACTTGCTGGAATCTGCCAGAAGAACGACGGACTTGGCCTGGCGCATCATGGTTGATTTCAGATTGGCGACTTCCTCCCCTTGGTCGGTCAAGCCGTTTTTGCTATCCACGGATTGAACGGAGAAAAGAAAGATATCTGCAAATTTCTTTGTAACGCAGCTTTCGGCAAATGGCCCGACCAACGAAGCCGTGTTGCGGTGATAAGTTCCGCCGGTACAAATGAGGGTACACTTGATTTGTTCGGCAACCAAAGTAGATGTTTGCAAACAGTTGGTGATAATTGTCAAATTTGCCTTATGGGCAAGAAAAGGGATTAATTCCATCACGGTTGTGCTGGCATCCAGAAACAATACGTCATTATCCCGGACTAGGTCGGCAGCCTTTCTGGCGATACGTTTTTTTTCTGCATTATGTTCCGCCGCTCTCACGGCCAGAGGTGTCTCAACGTTGGAACCTGAATTGCAGATGGCGCCGCCCCGAATTCTTCTGATCAATCCTTGCTGCTCCAATTCCTCCAGGTCCCGCCTAATGGTTGCCTCACTAAAAAAGAGCTGATCACGCAAGTGGATAACAGACAGAAAGGAATTGGTTTGAAACAGCTCCATGATCTTCTGCTGACGTTCGATGCCCAGCATAGTTGTGCCCTCCCTGTAATTGAATCTTGAATAGCGCCTGCCCATTTACTGCTTATTCCGCATATGGATGGCGGCCAGGATTTTGGAACGAAGAAGCGGGAAAGGGAGATTTGCTGCATGGTTTTTGCACGAAGTATTGCACTATTTGATTGATTAATGATTAACGAATGATTGAAAATGACCGATGATGATTGAAGGATGGGGATTCCGTGCGTAATGCAAAATCTTGCTGCCCCTCTTTCACTCACAAAAATTATAGTATAAAATAGGCATGAAGTCAACGAAATGTATGGTAAATTGTACAATCGATAAATGATTCGCCGTTGCTTTGCACAATTTGATAAAAATAGCGATCAAAATGTGACGGTAATTGATTGGAAAGTAACGATTGTTGAGCGGAATGGAAAGGTAAATGCAGGAAAACGCTCAAATTCTTACACGACCCCTGTTGCATATGTGGTAACCATTGCAACTTGGATATTCCTATAGGAAGGAGTGAAAAATCCACACGCGTTACCTTGAAAAACAACTATAAAAACAATAAGGAGGAAATGGATAATGAAAAAATTGGTAGCACTGACGTTGGCCCTCATACTCGCTATTGGCATGGTGCAGATCGCCTCAGCCGACGAGCCCACCGTAATTCAATTCTGGCACTCCTACGGTTCTGGTGCAAACATGGAGGCAACTGACAAGGTTGTTGCTGGGTTTAATGAACTGTATAAAGGCAAGTACGAAGTGGTTGCCACCTTCCAGGGAAACTACGCCGAACTTCTGAGCAAGTTCATGGTTGCGTATCCCGCTAACGAAAACCCCACCATCTCCATCTGTGACGCTCCTGACTCCCAGCAGCTCATTACGTACAGCATGCTGGAGAACATCACTGCCTTGGACGCAGCAGATGATGAGTTCGATGCCAACGATTTCTTGGATGGTTTTATGAACTATGGTACTGCTGCTGATGGCACCGTATACGCTCTGCCGTTTGCCCGCTCCACTCCCCTCATGTATGTGAACCTGGACTTGGTCAAGCAAGCTTATGGCGAAGCGATCGTTCCCAAGACCTGGGATGAATTCCTTGCTGTGGCGAAAGCTGTTCGCGATAACACCGACAAAGAAGCTTTCACTTGCGAAATTTCCAACTGGTTCTATGGAAACTTTGTAACCGCTCAGGGCTATCAGTTCCTCACCGATGACGGCCAAGGCTCCATGCTGGCTGTTGACGATGCGGCTCTCAAGGCTTTGGAATGGTGGGGCATGCTCAAGGAAGAAGGCCTGTACGCCGTTCCCCCTCTCACCTCTCAGGGCACCTGGATGCTGGAAGAATTCTACAAGGGCAACATCGCTATCCTGTTCCAGTCCACTGGCAACGCCCGTAACGTAGCCAAGAACACCGAGGGCAAGTTTGAAGTGGCCGCTGGATTCCTGCCTGCCAAAGCCCGCAATGCTGTCAGCACCGGCGGCGGAAACATCGTAATGTTCAACAACCGCAGCGAGGCCGAAAAAGAAGCCGGCTGGGCATTCCTGAAGTATGCTACCAATTTGGAGAATAACGCTGCTTTCAACGAGGGTACCGGCTACATGCTGACCCACAAGGATTCCGCCTCTCTGGAAAGCGTGCAGAAGCTGTGGGAAGAAGCCCCCATGTTCAAGGTTGCTTACGACCAGTTGCAGTATGTATATGACTGCTACGTATCTCCCTACTGGGCCGAGCTGAATCTGGAGATCGTAAAAACGCTGCAGAGCTTCCTCCAGGATGGCACAATGAACGCGCAACAGGCGTACGAAGAAATCCTCTTCTCCTGTGACACCATTCTGCCTAACGGAAACGTTAAGTAAGAGAAAACCTTTTTAATGAAACCTGTCCAGCCTGTCTTAGACAGGCTGGACAACCTTCCCTTTTTTCCCTCTTTTGTTTTCACGTTGATATCTGATATGGATATTGTTCCGGCGCTCAATGAAATGCCTGACGCCTCTGCCGGAAATCTTAGACAATTCAATCATTTTTCATCAACAGGAGGTTTATCATGGCACAAATCGAATTTCGAAATGTCACCAAGAAATTCGGCGACCGGGCAATCATCGAAAACATGAACCTCACTATCAAGGATGGTTCTTTTACCGTTTTGATAGGCCCCTCTGGTTGCGGAAAAACAACGCTTTTACGCATGATAGCCGGTATTGGTCCACAAACGTCCGGGCAGGTTCTGCTGGATGGTGTGGATATTTCCCATACCCAGCCGGGTAAGCGCGGTGTTGCTATGGTTTTCCAGAATTACGCGATATACCCTACCATGACCGTTCGTGAGAATATCGAATTCGGTCTTAAAAACAACAAGGTTCCTGAGAAGGAAAGAAAATCGCTGATTGACGAAATCAGCCAGATTGTTGGCATTGCTGATTTGCTGGATCGTAAGCCGGGTACGTTGTCCGGCGGACAGCGTCAGCGCATCGCCTTAGCCAGAGCAATGGTAAAAAAACCCAAAGTATTCCTGATGGACGAACCGCTGTCCAACCTGGACGCAAAGCTGCGTGTTGCAATGCGCATCGAGCTGATTGAGCTGCACAAACAGTTGAAAACCACCTTCGTTTATGTAACACATGACCAGGTCGAAGCAATGTCCATGGCAGATAATATTATCCTGATGAATAAAGGTATCATTCAGCAGGAGGATGCGCCTCATGATATATATCACAACCCTCATAATATGTTTACCGCCCAATTCATCGGCTCTCCTCAAATGAACATATTGCCGGCAGAGACGGATGGGGTGTGTTTTGGCTTCCGGCCTGAGAAGGTCATTCTGTCCAATCTGGATTGCGGCGGCTTTTATTGCGGTGTGGGCCGTATCATCACCAAAGAAATGCTGGGCTCAGAAACGATTTATCAGATTCGATTCGAAGGCCGCTCCATCATGGTCAAGAGTTTGGATGAAACGTTTGAAGCAGATCGGGACATCAAGTTTTCCGTTCGTGAGGAAGACATTCTCTTTTTTGACAGGGACAAAAATCGAATTTTCCAAACAGATGGGCAGTATGCGATCCAACTGGCCAAACTGAGGAGGTAGTCTGATGAACGACCTGTCACGAAGCCAACGAATGGATAAAGTTCGGCCATACCTGTTTATATTGCCAGCCATGGTGTTCCTAGGTGTCTTTGTAATATATCCTATCATTGACTTAATCATCCGCAGTTTTCAGACCTGGAATCTGGTTAATCCGCCAACGTGGGCGGGGCTTAAGAATTATCAAATCATTTTTCGCAAGCGTGACTTTTTGGATTCTCTGGTGAATACCGGGGTATATACGGTCTTCGGTGTAAGTATCCAGCTGGGGCTTTCTATCCTATTAGCGACGTGGCTACGCAAGTCTAAAAGGTTGAACAACTTTACGAGAACCGCCATGTTTATGCCCCACATCATTTCTCTTTTATCCGTAGCAATGGTGTGGATGTGGATCATGGATGAAAAGACAGGCTTGCTGAATCTTGTTTTGGGCTGGTTTGGCGTGCCTGGTCTACGCTGGCTGCAAAGCTCTGATACTGCCATGATGTCTATCATCCTTGTTTCCGTCTGGAAAAGCTTGGGGTATCACACCATGATCATCTATGCCGCACTCCAGGGTGTTCCTTCGGAGCTGTATGAGGCGGCTGATTTGGATAATGCCGGGCGTTTGCGCACCTTCTTTAAGATCACCCTGCCCATGATCTCTCCTCAGACATTCATGTTGCTGATCACCATGACTATTGGCTCATTTAAAGTTTTTGAAACCATCCGCATCATGACAGGCGGCGGCCCAGGCTCGGCGACAGAGGTGTTGGTCTACTACATTTATCAGCAAGCCTTCTATTACCAGAAGGTGGGCCTGGCTTCGGCAGCCGGCGTCGTGCTTCTTGCCATCGTCGGCGTTCTGACGGCAATCTATTTTCTGGCACTTTCCAAGAAGGTGCACTATCAATAAGCACTTCGCGTGCTGGAAAAGGAGTGGCTGTCTCATGAAGGAAAATATCAGCATATCCAAGGTGTTGGCTTTCTTAGCAAAATGCGTGCTGATTGTTATTTTCATTTTTCCCTTTCTTTGGATGATTGTTACCGCCTTTAAGACCTACGATGAAACCATCATTTATCCGCCCACACTCATTCCTCAAAGCCTGCAGTGGGTGAACTTTAAAACCGTATGGGAATCCGGCCCGTATTTGATGTATCTGAAAAACAGTCTAGTTGTCACCTTGTCCATCCTGGCGATCCAGATTTTTGTCATGGTGCCCGCGTCGTTTTCGTTTGCACGGTATAAATTCAAGGGTAACGGGCTGTTGTTTGGTGTGGTTATGATCGCCTTTATGATTCCGTCCCAGATCACATTTATCTCGATTTACTTCATGTTTGCCAAACTGGGATGGCTCAAGACGCTCCTGCCTCAGATTCTTCCTTTCGGTGCCAATGCGTTTGGTATTTTCCTGCTGCGTCAGGCCTTTAAGCAGGTTCCGGAAGAGATTCTGGAATCAGCTCGCCTGGACAATGCCACAGAGATGCAATTGCTGAGCAGGGTGATGCTGCCCATGGCGAAACCAACATTGATTTCTATCATGATGCTCGCCTTTATCAGCCATTGGAATGACTACTTCTGGCCTTTCGTTATGACCAACTCCATTGAGGTTCGGCCCTTAACCATTGGTATTGCCGCGCTTAGGAGCATTGAAGGTGCATTTGATTGGCATATCATCATGGCTGGCAATGTGATTCTTGTTATGCCGATTGTGCTGGTGTATCTCTTCTTTAATAAAAAAATTGTCAATGCATTTGTCTATAACGGCATCAAATAGTGACATTCACAAAGGCGGAAGAGGAAACGATATGACGCTAGTTTCAACAAAGAAAATGTTGTTGGATGCACAGAGTGGCGGCTATGCCGTTGGAGCATTCAATGCAGAGAATATGGAGATGGCTCAGGCCATCATTAGTGCTGCGCAGGCTTTGAATGCGCCGGTGATTGTACAAACAACGCCTTCCACCGTAAAGTACGGGGATTTGCGGCAATTCAGTGCCCTTATTCAAGCGATTGGCAGTGAAGTACAAACGCCTGTTGCCATTCACCTGGATCATGGTGATTCTTATGAGCTGGCAGCCCGGGCCGTGCTGGCAGGGTACACCTCCGTAATGATTGACGGCTCAGCCAAGCCCTATGAAGAAAATGTGGCCATAACCCGAAAGGTTGTGGAAATAGCCTCGCTGGCAGGGGTTTCTGTGGAGGCGGAGCTTGGCAAGGTCGGGGGCAAGGAGGACGGTCTTTTCGTGGAAGATGAGGCTTATACCGATCCTGAGACTGCTGCTGATTTTGCAAAAAGAACAGCCGTAGATTCCCTCGCGGTGGCGATAGGAACCGCTCACGGCTTATATGCCAAGACGCCCAAACTTGATGTAATGCGTTTAAAAGAAATCCGCCGAAGAGTGGATATTCCCCTCGTTCTCCATGGTGCTTCGGGCCTTTCCGAGGACGATGTCCGCCGGTGCATTGGCGAGGGTATTTGCAAGGTGAATTTTGCTACAGAACTGCGAATCGCCTACAGCAATGCGGTTTCTCAAACATTCAGCCAAAAGCCGGATGTGTTCGACCCCAAGGTTTATGGGAAAGCAGCCAGAATTCAAGTACAGAAACTTGTAGAAAACTGGATTACAGTCCTCGGCTGTGCGGGAAGGGCATAGCCCTACCGCATTGCTGGGAGGTTGATGTCCATATGAAAGAGTATTTGCTCGGAATTGATATTGGCTCCTCTGCAGTGAAACTGGCCCTGGCACGTACCGATGGGGAAACTGTGGCGAGCGCTTCGGGAAATTATCCCACCTATTATCCCCAAAGGGGATGGGCGGAGCAAAACCCCAATGACTGGTGGCAGGCAATTTGCCAGCAAATACGCTCACTTATTAAAAATGCGGGAATAGCGGCCAGGGATATCGGAGCCATTGGCGTGGACGGATACAGTTGGGCAGCGGTGGCCTTGGGAAAAAAAGGCCAGGTGCTATGCAATACGCCTCTTTGGTATGATATACGGGCTGCAGAAGAGTGCACGTTTATAAGGGAGCAGCTGGGAGAAGAGCAGGTTTTTGATTTGTGCGGAAACCCTGTTCATCCCAACTATACCCTGCCCAAAGTATTGTGGTATAAAAATCATTTGGCAAAGGTAGTTCCAGGCATCCACACGATTCTGCAAACCAACGGTTTTATTGTCTACCGCTTGACGGGGGAGCTGACCCAGGACGTGTCCCAGGCATATGGGTATCACTGTTTTGATATCCGGCGGGGAACGTGGAACTTAGGCATGCTGGAAAAGCTGGGCATTGATCCCCAATGGCTCCCCGAGATTTCTTCCTGCAGCCAAGTGGTGGGAACGGTTACGGCTGCGGCTGCCCGGGAGACGGGGCTGCATCCTGGAACGCTTGTTGTGGCTGGGGGGCTGGATGCTGCCTGCGGCACATTAGGTGCGGGCGTTCTCCACCGGGGTCAGACCCAAGAGCAAGGCGGGCAAGCTGGCGGTGTGAGCATTTGCACAGATGATTGCATACCGGTTAAAAACATGATTCTCAGCAACCATGTAGTGCCCGGCCGATGGCTTGTGCAGGGAGGCACGGTGGGCGGCGGCGGGATTATGCGCTGGCTTGCCGGTATCCTGAAGGCACAGGAAAGTGCGGACAGCGCTGAATACTTCGCACAGATGGATCAATGGGCCGGGCAGGTGCCCGCAGGTGCCGAAGGGCTTTTATTTTTGCCCTATATGGCCGGCGAACGGTCACCCATCTGGGATGAAAATGCCAAGGGTGTTTTCTTTGGGCTGGATTATGCTAAAAATCGCGGACATATCATCCGTGCCGCAATGGAAGGGGCTGCTTTTGCGCTTAAGCACAATTTAGAAGCAGCAGGGTCGGCAGCCGACAACGTTCAGGAAATGAGGTCAGTTGGCGGTGCGTCCAAAAGCAGCATATGGATGCAGATAAAAGCCGATATCACCGGCATACCCATCCGCCCGGCAGGGGGCGATTTGGCTACCGCCCGAGGGGCGCTAATCCTGGCAGGCGTTGGAACCGGGATGCTTCCCGGCTTTGAAAAGGCATGTGAGCAGTTTGTGCAGTTGGGGCCTGTATATGTCCCGGATGGAGCACAAAAGGCACGCTATGATGTGAACTATGATCGGTATTTACGGCTTTATACACAGCTGAAAGAATTAATGAAAGGGTGTTGAGATTGGCACTTCAACAGACCATGAAGGCGGCTGTTTTGCATGGACAAGGGGATATACGTTACGAAGACTACCCTATGCCCCAGTTGAAAGCAGGTCATATATTGATAAAAGTGCGGGCGGCGGGCATCTGTGGATCTGATATTCCACGGGTGCTTGGTACGGCCGCTCATTTTTTTCCCATTGTACTTGGTCATGAATTCTCCGGAGAAGTGATGGAAGCAGGAGAAGGTGTTACCCAGTTTCAGGTGGGCGATCGGGTGGTAGCGGCACCTCTCGTTCCCTGTGGTGTTTGCAATGATTGCCAGGAGGGCTCCTATGCCCTTTGCAAACATTATACCTTTATTGGCTCCCGGCAGCAGGGCGGATTTGCGGAATATGTGGTAATACCGGCGGCAAATGCAGTCAAGTTTTCTTCCGACTATTCATTTTCACAGGCTGCCTTGTTTGAGCCGGCAGGCGTCGCGCTGCATGGCTTAATTCAAAACAGTTATCTGGGCGGCGGTACTGTGGCCATTCTGGGTGCAGGTACCATTGGCGTATTTACTGGACAGTGGGCGCAAATTTTCGGCGCTGAAAAAGTGGTCTTCTTCGATGTGGATGAGGAGCGGCTGAAAATTGCCACTGAAATCACGGGAGGTAAAGGGATTAACCTAAGCCTTTCCAATGGACGTGAGGAGGCTATGAAAGTTACCAACGGAAAGGGCTTTTCATACGTATTTGGCACTTCCGGCGCTTCGGAAACCATCAACATGGCCTTTTCTATTGCGGCTAACAAGGCCAAAATCTGTTTTATTGGAACGCCAACCGGCCCCGTTTCCTTTACGGCGGAAGAATGGGAACTGATGAACCGGCATGAATTTACCGTAACAGGCTCTTGGATGAGCTATTCCGCACCTTTTCCCGGCAGGGAATGGACCCTTACCGCTGAAATGATGGGCCAGGGAAGATTGAAATTCGATGAGCGGTTTATTTACAAAAAGTTTTCTCTGGCGCAATGTGCTGAGGCGTTTGCATCCTTTCAGCATCCCGGGCAGGTAAAGGGAAAAATTCTTCTGGTCAATGAATAAGTCTACGATTGAAAATGTTAGTATGAGGATCTTATGATAGCGACAATTACGCTGAATGCATCCATCGACAGGCGTTATGTGGTGGAAAGCACTCAATGGGGCGTTGTTCACCGTGTTAAGAGCTGTACCAGCACGGCAGGCGGCAAAGGGCTCAATGTTGCAAGAATCATCCATGCCTTGGATGAAAAAGTGATAGCAGGTGGATTTGCGGGTGGTTTCTCAGGGGCCTTTCTGCTTAAAATGCTTGCCCAGGAAGGGGTTCCTGAGGCCTTTGTGAAAGTACAGGGCGAAACGCGCTCCTGCATTAATGTACACGATCTTACGACAGGCGTCCAAACGGAATTCCTGGAGCCGGGAACAGCTGTTTTGCCTGGGGAATATAATGAATTTTTGGCTGTATACCGGGAGCTTTTAAAGGAATGCCGGGTGGTCAGCCTGTCAGGCAGCCTGCCCGGAGGGCTGGATGTTGCAGCGTACGGTAATCTAATTCGCATTGCAAAAGAGAGCGGTGCCAAGGTGCTTTTGGACACAAGCGGCCCGGCTCTCATGGCGGCTTTGCCTTTTGGGCCTTCAGTCATCAAGCCGAATGAAGAGGAAATCAGGCAGCTTGCCGGTGAGAACACACAATCTTTGCAGGCACTGGCTTATGAGGCGCAAAAATTGCACCGGCAGGGTATTGAGCGGGTGGTTGTCTCCCTGGGCGCAAGGGGTGCGCTTCTGGCCTGTGAGCAAGGTGTGTACCATGGAAAGCCACCACAAATTCAACCTTTGAATACCGTTGGATGCGGTGATGCCATGACAGCCTCCTTTGCGGTGAGCTTTTCCCGGGGGGACGATTCCCGGGAGGCGTTGCGCCAGGCAATTGCCGTTTCAGCGGCCAGCGCCCTTTCGCTAGATACAGGCGGGCTTGACAAAAACGAGTATGAAAAGATATTGCCGTTGGTCCGGCTAGAAAAGTTGCTGTGACCGAGCCTGAAAATGATGCTATAATAGTAAGAGGGATTGAAAATGAGTCAGCATTTGATTGTTATCTCGGAGGATGCCTTGGTTTACGAGGACCTGGAAACGCTGAAGACGCTGCCTAACTTCTCAAAAGTATGGGAAAAGACGGCTCGGGTAAACAGGACGCGTTCCGTATATCCCAGTCTGACGTATCCATGTCATACAAGCATGCGGACTGGAATGTATCCCAATCGCCATGGGATTATCAATAATGAAAAAAGCACGCTTTGTGAGAAAAGCTCCCCATGGGTACTGTTTAATGATGCGGTAAAGGTGCCTGATGTGTTTGATGCGGCAAAGAAAAAGGGGCTTACCACAGCCGCTGTATTCTGGCCGGTGACAGGAAACCATGCCTCCATTGACTACCTGGTAAACGAATATTGGCCCCAAAGCCCTGAGGAGACTACACGGGACTGTTTTGCAAACTCCGGAAGTTCCCCTGAAGTGATGGAAAAAGTTGTGGATAAGAACTTGCATATGCTGATCAACAGGGTACATCCCTATTGCGATGCATTTATTCATGCTTGTGCCTGCTCCATTATCAGGGAATTCAAACCGAACCTGCTGATGATCCATCCTGCCAATGTGGATGATTATCGCCACAAATCCGGGCTTTTCTCCACATTGGTAACCCATGGACTCCACGAGATTGATCTGTGGCTGGGGGACATTATCAAAGCTGCGCAGGATGCGGGCATCTATGAGGATACGGACTTTGTTATTACCAGCGACCATGGACAGCTGAATATCATTAGAACCATTTCCCCCAATGTGGTTTTTGCCGATCATGGGCTGATCCAGGTTGATTCAAATGGAGACATTGCGGATTTTACCGCCTTTTGCAAATCCACCGCACTTTCAGCCCAGGTATATTTAAAAAACCCCAACGATAAAGCTGCTTATGACAAGACGTTGCAATTGCTTACCCATATGTGCGAAGAGGGAATTTACGGCATAAACCGCGTCTATACTGCCGAAGAGGCCGAACAAGAGGAGCATTTGGCCGGAGATTTTTCCTTTGTCATTGAAAGCGATGGCTATTCGTCTTTTACAAACAATTGGGTACGCCCGATTGTGCGCAATAAAGATATCACGGATTACCGCTTTGGACATGCCACCCATGGCCATCATCCGGATAAAGGACCCCAGCCCACTATGGTGGCCTTTGGCCCCCGGTTCCGTGCCGGTGCTGTGGTGGAAAGAAGACCACTAGTAGACGAAGCAGCCACCTTCGCCCGTGTGCTGGGTTTGGAAATGGGCGATATTGACGGTAAAGCCATTGAAGAAATCCTGAATGTGTAACGGTTAAGCAAAGCTTTTGTGCGATTTCAAAGGAGTGAGAACCCATGCTGTATCAGGAAATGCAGCTTCATGTGCCAGGACAGCAGGAGACAGCCGCATTAATTTCCTACATCCCTTCCAACAGCCCGGAAATTGAGCAGGATCGCCGCCGTCCGGCAGTGATTGTATGTCCAGGGGGTGGATATCACTTTTTGTCTGACCGGGAGGCAGAGCCCATCGCCATCCGGTTGAATGCCTTGGGGCTGAACGTCTTCATTTTGCGCTATAGTGTGTCACCCGCCCGCTACCCCGTGCCTCAAAGGCAGCTGGCCATGGCGGTGCATTTGGTGCGCAGCCAAGCGGCGGAATTTGCGACTGATCCCAATAAAATCTTTGTAGCCGGCTTTTCTGCCGGCGGGCATTTGGCTGCCAGCCTGGGTATACTTTGGAAGGATGCTGCATGCTTTGCGGAATTGGGTCTTTCCCCGGAAGCAATTCGTCCCAACGGAATGATTTTGAGCTATCCTGTCATCACTTCGGGAGAATTCGCCCATCGCAACTCTTTCCTTTGTCTGCTGGGAGAAAAGCATGATGCCTTAAAGGATCAGGTCTCCCTGGAAAAGCGGGTAACGGATGATGCCGTACCTGCGTTTATATGGCATACCTACGAGGATGAGCTGGTACCGGTAGAAAACAGCTTGCTGCTGGCTATGGCACTGCGGGCCCACCTTGTTCCTATGGAACTGCACATTTATCCCTTTGGGCGGCACGGCCTTTCCCTCTCCAATAATCAGGTATACGGGCCTGATGCAAAAACCGCCATACGGCCCGAGTGCAAAGACTGGATTGATATGGCGGCTCGGTGGATATTTTCCTTTGAGTAAATGTTTCACGTATAAAATAGGATAATATAAAAAGCAGCTATTAAGGAGCTATGTATGGTGGATTTTTCAAAACTGTCTTTGGAGGAGCTTATACAAAGGGATGGTTTTGATTGTGACTGCGGCTGTCATCACCAGGTAAAGGTTCAGCATGTAAAAATCGGAGCCGATGCGGCAGCCAGCCTGCCAGGTGTGCTGGCGAGCCTTAATGTCATTAGACCTTTTGTGGTTTGTGATCAGAATACGGCAGCAGTCGCTTGGCCCAAGGTGAAAGCGCTGCTGGAAAAGGCGCAAATCCCCTATCAGCTTTTTGTTTTTCCGCAGCAGCGTGTGGAGCCGGATGAGGCCGCGATAGGCGCGCTTGCCATGGCTTTTGACCCGGAATGTGATGTGATTTTAGGCGTTGGCTCCGGTGTTATCAATGATTGCTGCAAGGTTTTGGCTAAAGTGAGCGCAAGACCATTTCTCATCGTCGCCACTGCACCTTCCATGGACGGATACGCATCTGACTCTGCCTCCATGATTCAAAACCGCGTGAAGGTTTCGCTGGGAACGCCTTGCCCTCTAGCAGTCATCGCGGATACGGATATTGTTGCGAATGCCCCGATGCGCATGCTGCAGGCGGGCCTTGGTGACATGATGGCTAAATATACTGCATTGTGCGAATGGCGGATCGCACATTTGGTGATCGGAGAATATTACTGCCCGCATGTAGCTGAATTGGTCCGTTGTTCTCTTAAAAAGTGCGTCAATCATGCGGAAAAGCTGGTTCTCAGAGACCCGGATGCGGTGGAAGCGGTCATGGAAGGGCTCATTATAACCGGTATTGCGATGAGCTTTGCAAAATGCTCCAGACCTGCCTCCGGACTGGAACATTATTTTTCACATATGTGGGAAATGATGGCGCTGGATAAAAACATTCCAGCCGATCTGCACGGTATTCAGGTGGGGGTTGGTACGCATCTCACATTGATGATATTTGACAGCTTAGCCAATGAAATGCCCGATTGGGCACAGGCACAAAAACATCTGTCTAACTTTGATGAAGCAGCATGGGAGCAAGAAATGCGGGAGATTTTCGGCAAAGCATCCAATGCCGTAATTCAAGGCGAAAGAAATAAATTCCACAAAAATGACCTGGGAGAATTGGCCCGGCGGATCCATTTCATTCAACTTCATTGGGAGGAAATCCTGACGGTAGTAAAGCAGGAACTTCCTGCATCCAAGGATTTGCTGGCCTTGATGCGGCGCCTGGGCATGCCTGCATGGCCCCAGGAACTGGGGCTGAGCCCGCAGGATGTCAAACAGGCGTTGATAGGATCCCGGGATATCCGTGATAAGTATCTGGTCAGCTCTCTCTTGTGGGATTTAGGCAAGCTGCACGATTACGCGAATATGCTTGCAGCCTCCGGAAAAGGTGGCGATTCCAAGCAGTAAGACCCTGGGGCATTCGCATCGCATCGCAAAAGATTTATTTATTCGGCAAAATTATGAGGAGACAAATGACGATGAAGCAAGCACTGATGGTATGCCCCGGAGAAATCATTTTTCAAGACGTACCTGTGCCTATGGTGGGCGACAACCAGATCAAGGTGCAAATGAAGCGTATCGGGGTTTGCGGATCTGATATCCATGTATATCACGGCAAACATCCCTACACCAGTTATCCGGTTGTCCAGGGGCACGAAGTGTCTGCCGTGGTTGTGGAGATTGGGAAAGATGTGAAAAACGTCCGCGTGGGTGATGCGGTAACGATTCAGCCCCAGGTAGTGTGCGGCACCTGTTATCCCTGTACCCATGGCATGTATAACGACTGCGAAATGTTGAAAGTTATGGGCTTTCAAACTACCGGCATGGCCAGCGAATACTTTGTGACTGAAGCCGACAAAGCGCTAAAACTGCCGGAGGGCATGGACTTGGACCATGGCGCCATGATTGAGCCATTAGCAGTAGCGGTTCATGCAGTGCGCAGGGCTGGAGACTTGGCAGGAAAAAAAGTGCTGGTGTTAGGCGGCGGCCCCATTGGCAACCTGGTGGCACAAACAGCCAGGGCCTTGGGTGCATCTCAAGTTCTGTTAAGCGAGGTAAGCGCATACCGGCTAAAAACGGCGGAGGATTGTGGTCTTTTGACCATAAACCCCAAGGAAAGGGATCTTCGGGAAGGCATCAGGGAGTATTTTGGAAGTGATGGAGCAGATGTCATCTTTGAATGCATTGGCAGCAGTGCAACGGTAGATCAAGCCATTGCCTGTGCCCGCAAGGGAAGCGACATTATCATCGTAGGTGTTGTTGCCTCAGCCGGCCCCGTCAATATGGGCTTTGTGCAGGATCACGAGCTGCGACTGATTGGCTCTGCCATGTATCGGGTAGAAGATTATATCGAGGCAATTGATCTTGTTAATGCAGGCAAGATTGCCTTTGAGGCATTAATCACCCATCGTGTAAAATTCAGCGATTATCTCTCTGCTTACAAGATTATTGAAGAAGCAAAAGATAAGGCAATGAAAGTAATGATTACTTTCGACGAGTGATTGGTTTCAACATGTAAAAAGCCCCATGGCCAGCGTAGCAAGGAAGAGTATATTGTGAAATGCAATCATATTGGATGCATTTGTGTTTTAGTTACTCATGAATATAGCCAAAGAATAGGAATAAAGGTATCTTATGAAAATCAAGATCATTCCCCTGCTTTTATGCTCGGTGATGCTTTTAAGCTTTTCTCCCTCTGCGCTATTAGAGAGCACGCACAATAATGAAGGCATCATGACCTTCCGGTTTTTTGATGTTCCTGAAATAGTAACAAAGATTGGAGACTGCAGCTTTATACAATTCCCCAATGGAGAGACCATGCTGATTGACGCGTTTATTGCCAATGCTGCGCCTTATGTTGTAGAGGATTTGAAGGCGCTGGGGGTAACGCGAATTGATTACCTGGTGGTCAGTCATTATCATGGAGACCATATAGGCGGTATGCCAGCGTTTATGGACAATTTTGAAATTGGCGGTGTCTACACCAGCGGGCTGCACGTTTACACTACCTCGGGGCTGAACTTGCTTAGCAAGATGGAGGAGATGGGCCTTGAGGAACATATCCTTCGGCAGGGAGACGTCCTTCAGGTTGGAGATGTGGATATTCAAATTCTGAATCCTGACGTAACTGATGAAGTTATGGCTGCCTTTGAAAGCGGGGAAGTCCCTTCCGACGCAGCGGTAAATGTGCAGTCGTTGGTAATGAAGTTTATCTATAAGGATTTTACCGCCTTATTTACCGGGGACGTATACGACAAAGCCGAGCGGTGGCTGATGGACAAATATGGCGATGAGCTGCATGTGATGCTATTCAAAGCCCCCCATCACGGCTCCTATACGTCATCCGGTGCCCGCTTTCTTCGTACAATCAATCCCCAATATGTAGTAGCCATTGGCAATGTAGGCGTTGTCGGCGGCAAGAACAAATACATGCGGATAGGTGCCGAGGCTGTCTACTATACGTATATGGATGGCACAGTAGTTGCCACGACGGACGGAAAAACAGTTACATTCGAGGCAAACAAGGAAGCAAAACAGCAGCCATAAGTTCAGCAGAGCGCATAATGCCGCCGACCGCTGATTGCAATTGCAGTTAGGTCTAAGCACGGCAAGAGAAATCCTTGTGTTTTAACAGGCAGTCCAAAAGAATTGTAAAAGGAGGCGTTCATATGAGAAGTGCAGTATTTTACGGGAAGCATGATTTGCGGGTGGAAGAATCACCAAAACCAACCATTACGGAGGAGCAGGTGCTCATTCGGGTAAAAGCATGCGGCGTGTGCGGTACGGATGTTCATATCTATGAGGGGGATAAGGGCGCGGCTGCTTGCACGCCTCCCACGATATTGGGCCATGAATTTTCAGGCATTGTTGAGGAAATAGGCAGCAAGGTAATTGGAATCAAGGTGGGTGATCGCGTCAGCGTTGACCCGAATCAGACCTGCGGGCGTTGCTATTACTGCAGAAATGGGTTGGCCCATTATTGCCAGCACATGACCGGCTACGGCACAACTGCCAATGGGGCCTTCGCGGAATATTGCGCCGTTCATTTTCAGCAGGTCTATCTATTGGGTGATAACACTACCTTCGAACAAGGTGCAATGACCGAACCCGTGGCTTGCTGCCTGCATGGAATAGATATGTGTGAAATCACGCCGGGAAGCGTGATTGCTGTCATTGGCGGTGGCATGATTGGGCTAATTATGCTGCAGCTGGCCAAACTATCCGGGGCGCACCAAACCATTCTTTTGGAGCCGGTGGCAGGGAAGCGTGCCATGGGAGCAAAGCTGGGCGCTGATCTGGTAATTGATCCCCTGAATGAGGATGTGCAGGAAGTTTTAAAAGCCAATGGCATCCACAGAATCAACACGGTGATTGAATGTGCCGGCCTACCCTCCACCATCAAAATGGCTATTGATATCGCAGGGAATAAATCGGTGGTCATGATGTTTGGGCTGACAAAGCCCGATGAGGAAGTAGCCATTAAACCCTTCCAGATTTTCCAAAAGGAAATTGTGCTGAAAGCAAGCTTTATCAACCCCTATACGCAGCAGCGGGCGCTTGATTTGATCAACTCTGGCCGGTTGGATGTATCTTCGATGGTGTATAGTGTTTGTTCCTTAAAGGATTTGGAAAATGTTCTATCAAACCCGGAATGGCGGGCCAAGGGGAAATACATCATTCAGCCGTAAGGTACAGCACCGTGTTTTAGACTCTATACATAAAGCATAGGCTCGTCTTCCTTGGAATGGAGGCGCGAGCCTATGCTTTTTCATTTGTGTTACCAAACTAAATCCTGGGACTGGAAAAAATATTTTCAAAACCATTGACTTGGAGTTGACTCCAGGGTATAGGCTGTAGACGAGCACCCATGAAGGCAGCGGCATGGGCCGCAGCGAAGCTGACTTAGGGAAGCTCTGCCCGAATGCCAGAATTGCCAAAGGCCTTGCTATTCAAGACGGCAGTGTAAAGAATGCGGATAACGCAATCAAACAGTGGCTGGAAAAGAACGGCATCACTTGACATAGCGCAGCACAAAGCATGGAGGGGAAACAGATGGAGTATCGTAAGCTGCCCCATGGTACGGAGAAAGAGCGCTTCAGTGTGCTCGGCTTGGGCTTGGGCGGTATTCAGCAAAGCCCGGAGGAAGAAATCGAGCGTACCATCCGGCACGCTATTGAAAACGGGATCAATTTCTTTGACCTGTGCGCGGGTGGGAAAAGCGTATATGCGCCATTCGGGCATGCCATTGCCGGACAACGAGACAAAGTGTTTATTCAGTTGCATTTTGGAGCGGTTTACAACGAAAAAGGTGAATACGCCTGGTCGCGCAATCTGAATGAAATCAAGCGTACCTTTGCGTGGGAAATGAAAGCGATGAACATGGACTATGCGGACATGGGCTTTCTGCACTGCGTTGATGAGGACGAGGATTTTGAAGAGCTTGAAGCTTCAGGTATATTGGACGAATTGATCGCCCTCAAAAAGCAGGGCGTGATACATCATATTGGCTTCTCTTCCCATACGCCCTCTGTAGCAAACCGTATCCTTGATACAAATCTTGTCGATATGCTGATGTTCAGCCTCAATCCTGCTTATGATTTTGAGCAAGGTGACGCGTTTGGCATCGGCAGCGTTTCGGAACGTGCGGAGCTGTTCCGGAGGTCTCAAGCCATGGGCGTTGGTATATCTGTGATGAAAGCGTTCCACGCGGGAAAACTGCTGGATCCGAAAACATCCCCATTCAAGCATGCCTTGACAAGGGCACAGTGCATTCAATATGCGCTGGACCGTCCGGGTGTACTGACTGTTCTGCCTGGCGTGCGCGGGATGCAGGACCTGGAAGCGCTGCTGACTTATGCGCAAGCTTCGCCAGAGGAACGGGACTATTCCGTTTTGGGCAGTTTCACGGCAGATAGCGTCAGCGGCAACTGCGTATACTGCAATCATTGTCAGCCTTGCCCTGCGGGGATCGACGTGGGTCTGGTCAATAAGTATTACGACCTGTCCCTTGCAGGGGACCATATGGCGCAGAGCCATTATGATAAGCTGGCGATCAAAGCGGACGCGTGCCTGAAATGCGGGCATTGCGACGCCCGGTGCCCCTTTCATACGCATCAAAGCCAGCGGATGGGCGACATCGACTATTATTTTGCGAATGGATATCGTGGATAACCAAGGAGGATTTTGAATGAAAAACTTTGGATTTGGATGCATGCGCCTGCCTATAAAGGGCGGGGAGGTGGATATTCATCAATTTTCGGAAATGGTGGATTGCTTTCTGGCGGCGGGTTTCACCTACTTTGACACCGCCCATGGCTATATACAGGGGAAAAGCGAAACTGCCCTGCGGGAATGCCTGGTTAAAAGATATCCCAGAGACCGGTATGTGCTCACGGATAAGCTGACGGTACATTTCTTCAATAATAGGGCTGATCTTCCCGGCTTATTTGCCGATCAGCTGGAGAAGACGGGTGTGGAATACTTCGACTATTACCTGATGCACGCCCTGACAAGCGATTTCTATCGGAAGTTCGTACGCTGCGGCGCTTTTGACTTTGCCAAAGAGCTTAAGGCTCAGGGTAAAATAAAGCATATCGGCATTTCATTCCATGACAAGGCGGAAGTGCTGGAACAGATCCTGTCCGAACATCCGGAGGTGGAGGTCGTGCAGATTCAGTTCAATTATGCCGATTATGATGATCCGACGATTCAGAGCCGTGCCGTGTATGATGTGTGCGTGAGGCATAACAAACCCGTCATCATCATGGAGCCCTGCAAGGGCGGCGGCCTCATCAATCTTCCGGAGGAGGCCAAAAAGGTTTTGAAAACGCTGGGCGGCAGCCCGGCAAGTTATGCCATACGGTATGCGGCTTCCTTTCCCCAGGTGATGATGGTGCTAAGCGGCATGAGCACCTCCGAGCAGCTGGAGGAAAACGTCGGCTTTATGGCGGACTTTGCCCCTTTGACCGATACAGAAAACCACGCGATTGATCAGGTTCGTGCCATTCTCAAAAGTCAGGACCTGATCGCCTGCACTGCCTGCCGCTACTGTACCGACGGCTGCCCCAAGAAAATCTCTATTCCTGATTTGTTTGCCTGCTATAATGACAAAAAGCAGTACAAGGATTGGAACAGCGACTTTTACTACATGTTCAGCACTACGGGCAAAGGCAAGGCTTCCGACTGCATCCGCTGCGGAAAGTGCGAAAAGGAATGCCCGCAGCACTTGCTAATCCGCGACTTGCTAAAAGATGTGGCCGCAGCGCTGGAACGGTAAGTCGGTGGAATGAAAGGAGAAAGGCTTATGGATCAGCAGATGAGCCCCTTTGAGCGGGGGGATAAACTGCCGGAGGTCTTCGCCAGATATTTTGACGGCGACACATACCTGTCAATGCTGGTGCCCGGCAATAGCCCGCTGAATGTACCCATCGGGCATGTCACTTTTGCGCCGGGAAGCAAAAACACTGGCATATCCACCCGGGCGGACAAATTTTGCTTGTGACATCTGCGTGCGGCTGGTATCAGGCGGAGGGAGAACTGACCTGGCAGCTCCGACCGGGGGATGTTTTGGAAATCCTGCCCGGTGTGAAGCATTGGCATGGTGCAGTACAAGATAGCTGGTTTTCTCACCTGGCAATTGAGGCAGGGGCATCAGCAGGACCTGTACAATGGCTGGAACCGGCGCTGGATGAAGTTTATCAGGCAATGGAGGGATAAAAATGACCATTGCAGAAGTGTGCAAAAGATATGGCTTGAGCGCCGATACGCTGCGTTATTATGAGCGGGTTGGGCTGCTGCCGCCTATCACGAGAACCTCGGGCGGGATAAGGGACTATTCTGAAAAAGACTGCCGCTGGGTGGAGTACATCAAGTGTATGCGCTCAGCTGGGGTTTCCGTGGAGACACTGGTAGAATACATGGCACTGTTTCAAAAAGGGCCGGAGACAATTGTCGCCCGCAAGGCACTGTTGCTGGAGCAAAGAGAACAGATCGTGGCGCGTATCAGCGAGATGAACGAAATACTGGCCAAGCTGGACTGGAAGCTGGATGGATACGAGGAAAGGATGCTCCATTATGAAGAGCAGCTAAAGCCCTAGCATGCTGCGCTGATAATTTGATCACTCCCAAATGCCGGGTGTGTTCGGCGGATTGACCAGACACCGCATGCTGATTCCGGCGCGCGGTGTTTTGCATACAATAAAAGATTTTGGCACATTGGAATGGGTACAGCTTAACCATCCATCATTTTTGTGCAAATATCAAATGGGATGCAGAGCGAAGAAAATTCGGAATAAGAATATCACAATTGTATGTTGTTTCTTTATCAAACATATCACCTGGAATAAACTCCAAGTCAATACATTTTCCATCTATTTGAAATTTGTTCATCCTTGGAATTGGATGACAATCCAGTAAGATTCAGAGCGGTGAATGAGGGCGCTTTTCCCTTTATTTTCAAGGCTTGCTTTCAGAAGCCTCAGGTATTACAATGCTTGTGCAACATTAATAAGTAAAGCAGGCATATTTTTATGATATAGTTCCCTTTGGGTAACCATTGGAGGAATGCTTGATGTTGACAAAAAATGAACTTCCGGCTCGCCCTGTGGCGGCAACAATTAACTTATTGGTATCAGATGGAAGCTGCCACCGTGTGCGGCAAAGGCGGTTCATCATCCGGTTTTTCGAGATTTATCCCGTACCAGAGTACATTTTTTGAGGAGGAGTTGCCATGGTGCTTTCAATCTTGCAGATGGTGCTTCCGGTATTGATTACCTTTGGGCTTGGCTACCTTTGCAACCGCAAGAAAGTATTCGGCACGGAGGGTCTTGCGGGGCTAAAGGCAGTGGTGGGCAATGTGACGCTGCCCGCGGTGCTGTTTTTCGCATTTTTTACGGCAGAGTATTCTGGCAAGATCGCACTGATGTTCGCGACCGTGTTTCTTTCCTGCACGCTGGGGCTGCTTATGGGTTATGTGCTCCGGCGCCTTGTTAAGCCATATGGCAAGTTTATGCCATTTCTGGTAACAAACTTTGAGGGCGGCATGCTGGGCTATGCTCTCTTTGGCCTGCTGTACGCTGGGCAGACGCAGATATTTGCCATGGTGGATATCGGGCAGTCCTTTTGCGCGTTCACAGTATTTCTTGCAGCGCTCAAGGCAACAGGCGGGGAGAAAGTAAACGTGAAAGCGCTGGGCAAGAACATGCTGCACAATGTGGTTTTTGTGTGCATCACGCTAGGCGCGGTATTGGGTGCGCTGGGCGTGGGCAAGTGGCTGCTGTCTTTACCGGTTGGCGGGATCATAAGTGATGTGATTCGCTTCATCGCCGCACCCACCAGCGCGCTCATCCTTATTATCGTGGGGTATGAACTGAGTTTCCAGAAGGCGCTGCTCTCTCCGGTACTCAAGACGATCGGACTGCGCCTTGCGGTCATGTATGCTTTGCTGGCAGTGGGAGCATTCGCGGTGTTCAGCATCATCCCGTTTGAAAAGCCGCTGTTTGTGGCAATGCTGCTGGCTTACAGCATGCCCGCGCCATTCATAGTGCCCTTGTATGCGGATGTGACGGGTCACGGGGAGTATATCTCCACCACACTTTCAGTGCAGACGTTGCTTTCCGTCGCATTGTTCATCGGCATAGCGGTGTATTCGCTGTCATGAGGGAGCAGCCCCACACTTCAAATCCACATCCGGACGCTGCATGGTTTGCACCAGGATACAGCGCCAAATTGTGTTCAATGTTTGTGTATGGAGAGGTAACATGTGATATAATGGATTTATTCAAATGTAGGAAAATAATGGGCCGATGCTTCGTTGTATCATGAAATCCGCAAATATTGCGGATGCAAAACATTACAAAGGAGGATCTTTTTATGGACGGGAATATGAACAGGCGGAAGTTTATCAAGACGATGGCTGGCGGCGCCGTAGGCGCTGCCGGACTGAGCGTGATGGGCGGATTGCCCAGGGCCTTGGCTTCTACAGCAGATGCGGCCAAGCCCCAGGAGCCGGTGCTGCAGTATGAAGGCAAGCAGAAGTTTGCTGGTGTCCATAATGTTCGCAAAATCAGCGAAGACCTAGTCTATTTGGGTGCAAGCGACAGCCGTCTTGCATTGTTTGAAAACGTGTATCCCATCCCGCGCGGGGTGAGTTACAATGCCTACCTGTTGCTGGATGAGAAGACCGTTCTTTTTGATACTGTAGACCGGTCGGTCTCCGGCCAGTTTTTTGAGAACCTGATATATGCGCTCAATGGCCGTTCCCTTGACTACCTGGTCATCAACCACATGGAGCCTGACCACTGCTCCTCAATTGCTGAGGTGCTGGCCCGCTGGCCCGCTGTACAGCTCATTTGTTCAGTGGCTGCTGAACCGTTGATCCGGCAGTTTTTCGGTTTTGAGTTAAGCGATCATGGCCGCACTGTGCAGGAGGGCGATCAGTTGGTCACCGGCCGGCATACTCTGGCCTTTGTAATGGCGCCCATGGTGCATTGGCCAGAAACCATGATGACCTATGACGCTACAGACAAGGTGCTCTTCTCTGCTGATGCCTTTGGCTCCTTTGGTGCGCTTAACGGTAACCTTTTCGCCGATGAACTGAACTTCCAGAGCGAATGGCTTCCCGATGCCAGGCGCTACTACACCAACATTGTGGGAAAATACGGTCCTCAGGTGCAGAATGTATTGGAAAAAGCGGCTACCATCGAAATCCAGACCATCTGCCCCCTGCATGGTCCCGTCTGGCGCAAGGATCTTAGTTGGTTTATAGACAAGTATGTCAAGTGGAGCAGCTACACCCCCGAAGAGGAAGCCGTGATGATTGTATACGGCTCCATTTATGGCGGTACGGAAAACGCTGCCAAAGTGCTTGCCTCCCACCTGTCCATAGGCGGAATCCCCAATGTGGCGGTATATGATGTATCCAAGACCCATGTTTCCGAGCTCATAGCCGAGGCTTTCCGCTGCAGCCATCTGGTGTTCGCTTCCATCACCTACAACATGGATATCTTTACACCAATGAAAAACCTGCTGACCGACCTGGAGGTGCACAACTTGCAGCAGCGGCGTTTTGCCTTGATTGAAAACGGCAGTTGGTCGCCGGTTTCCGGGGGCAAGATGCAGGAGGCGCTCGCACGGATGAAGGGCATGGAGCAGGTTGGCGGCACTGTCACTATCCAGTCTACCACCAACGAAACAAGTTTCAAGCAGCTTGAAGACCTGGGTAACAGCGTCCTAGCTGACTTTGGCAAAACAGCACCAGCTGCCGCAGCGGAGCAAGCCCAGCCTGCCCAAAAGACCACTTGGCGCTGCAGCGTCTGCGGTTATGTGGTCGAGGCTGAGGAACTGCCCGCGGACTATGTATGCCCTGTCTGTGGGGTGGGGCCCGATAAGTTCGTAAAAGTGGAATAAGGGAAGGCGGCATAAAAATTCCGCCCCCAAGATTTATTATTGCCCGGTGTGTTTGCCAGGCGCAGCGTGTCGAAAAGGTGACTGTGCCTCTTTTTCGACACGCTGCCTTGATGAATCAGTTCATCAATTGTTTTGAATCACGGCCAATGCAGTGAGTAATAAACTGCAGATAACATGGGAGCTTCTGAAAATCTTCGCGATCGTGGACCAGAGAAAGTATGTTGCCAGTTAATCCGTCATTTGCCCCAGAAATAGCCGAAACCCTATATTCCTCAACGCTAGCAGCGGTTTGTCCAATCAAAGGAGTAATTTCAGCGGCCTTAGCATGACCGGACATTACTCACTTTCCTGATAATCGTGCAAATAATCCAGACGAGTTATAAAAGGAGTGTCAGGAAAGCCTGGCTCTTCCAATGTGGCTCCGTAAAGAAGGACCTCGTTCTCCTGTGCTTTTGCCATGCCCATAAGTTCCAATACGCCTCCGCCAATATATGGAACCCCTTCGGTTTTCATGGCATTTCCCGATTCATCCAGGAATAGCAGCCATCCATTACCCAGGTTAGGGCAGTTTTCAAGGTCTAGCCCACGGCTGCCAACGAGGAAGCCATTCGTCATGGGCACAATATAATCTGCTGATAGGTGTTTTTCCAGGGCATGTTCCCATAACAACCTGCCATCCATTGTCATGCAGAAAATAAAACCGGAACGGCTTTCCGGGAATCCCATCTCCTCATCAAATGAAACTCCGGCATAGCAGCCGGATATTATTCCCCCAGACGTTACACACACATCATGAATGAAGGCTTGCTGATAACTCCGGGCTTCCATATTCCAGAGCACTTGACCATCCGGGCCTATGTGATGAATGAGGCCTACATAGGATCCATCCTCCGCAAATCCGCTCCCGATGATAACCAATGAATCAGCGGCGGCCGCCCCCTTGTGAAAAGTCATGTCAGAATATGCCGGGTTAGAGTATATAAGCGACCATAGGTTTTTGCCTGCTTTGTCCAAGCGTGTCAGCGTGGCTTGCGGTGCTTCTTCTTCATGTGGGCCTGCGGTCTGATCATAAGAATTCCCAATGAGATAATATCCGTCTTCATATGGTATCATCCATTCCGTATAAGGCGAAAGGAATTGAGTTTGTGTGATTGTGCCTTCACTGCTGATGAAGGCCAGCAAGGTTTCGTCTGAACCTGTTTGATTGCCCAAATAATCATGGGTCGCATTGCGCTTAATCAGAGCAGAAAAGCCGCCGTCACCCAACCCTTTGGCACAACGGAAAGAACCATTGCCTTCCTCAGCCAGCACCCAGCGCACGCTGCCGTCTGACCGAAGATTTGCCATCCAACCGTTATCTTCGTACTCAGATGCGCCTATAACCAGCATTCCGTCGTTGAGCTGAACGATCTCGGTTACCTGACCACACATTTGTTCATGATCAATAACTGTAAGGTCTCCGGGAATAGAGTCTGCACGCGCAAAGGATAGCATCGCCGCCAAGAGAGCCGCTGCAGCCAGGAAGAAAGCCTTCTTCATTGAATATCCCTTCTCTCTGTTCAGTTGCGTGTTTCCATTGTTCTGCTTGTGTTGTGGCTGCTAACAAAGCATATTGTATGAGTATTTTCTTGATGATATTGGCAAAGTTCGCGATTAAATCTCACGATTGATCTTGTAAAACGGCGCGGTGCCGGCTTTGACTGTGTTTATGGTTTCGTGATGAAATGTACGGCATCTTTCATTATTTTATGAATCGATCCATAACCGGCGTCCCAGAAGCGCTGCGCTACTTAAAAATGCAAAAATTCTTCAACAAGCAACAAATCATGGAGTGATAATAGCATAATGGCATGACTATATCAAGCATCCAAAGGACTTATTCCCCAAACAAAAGATCGGCTGAAAGTCCTTGCAACATAAGGGCTTTCAGCCGCTTGTCCATTAAGAAACACCCCACGGGATTGTATCGAATCCCAGGGGATGAGCCGTCCAAAGGGGTGTTAGTTGATATAAATATGCGGAGGATAGGAAGCTGTGTAATTGCATCATTATATGAGGTTTCCTGAACGATATTCTCCGACGTCAAAGCCATGGGCTCATGAAATATCAAGGCCTCACAAGAAACAATTGAATCATGTATTCTGTAACGCACAAGAGCAGATCGCGTTGTAATTGCGGGAATGATTGACAACGGTTTGAGTTCGTATTTATAATCATAAGATAGCGAAATATATAATCTTTTGTCGACAAGGAGTTGTCAAATGGGAAAATTGTTTGAGGTAGTTGGCGGGGCGATACGCATTTTTTCAAAGAAGATACAGACCGTTTGGGATGTCCCCTTTGATGGCGAGCCCTGCGTATTCTTATGTAATCACGCAGGAGCTTTGGGTCCCATTGATATGAGCACGAAGTTTCCCTTGCGTGACAAGTGCTTTTCATGGATAAACGCCGACATGATGGACCCCAAGGCTGTTCCAGCCTATGTGCGTCAGGATTTTTGGTGGCAGCCTGGCTGCTTTATGGAACCGCTTTATAACATCACACTGCCTTATATTGCAGCATTCCTCCTGCCGCCTCTTCTCAAAAGTGCACCAGGCGTGCCTGTTTACCATGACGCACGGGGCGTTAAGACGTTTCGCCAAAGCATCCAGCATCTAAAAAGTGGCAACAATTTAATTATCTTTCCTGAGCAGCCATCGGGCTATCAAACCCATCACACGTGGATAAACGAAGGGTTTTTACAGATTGCGCCCCTCGCCTACCGCGCACTTGGGATAGCGCTCAAATTTTATCCTGTACATTTGGATCATAAAAACCATCTCTTCCACGTCAGCAAACCTATCTGCTATGAGCCCAGCGTCCCCCTGGATGCGCAGATACCGGCACTGATTGAGGTCATTCGCCTGGGCATTCATCCCCCTGAGCCATTGCAGGAATCAAAGCAACAAAGTGCAGTTGAACTCTAAACCGATAGAAAATCGCCTCTTTCCCCACTTGGGTACCACGGCAATTGAACATACGATGTGGTGGGAAGAGCTTTACCGCAAAAAACCCGTCTTATTTGACGGGTCTTTTTGTGGAACTACTGTCCCACTTCATATCTAAAGCGAAAGGGATTGATATAAATATTTATAGATTGGGAAGGCGTTCAATTGTATGCAGTGATTTAAGGAGCATTATGCGTTATTTACTTATTGAAGGATGCGCATAGGTAAATATATCCTACGATTTTAGTTGCATATTGGATAGGACCAGGCGGATCCCGCGGACCATGCCGCTCCCTTGGTGAAAAGATTCCTAATCCCGTCCGAGGAACCGCTTCGTTCTTGGGTTTTCGGAGCCAAACACGGCCTGCGGTGTGCCTTCCTCTACGATTTTTCCATCTTCCATGAACACGACGCGGTTTGCGATGTCCCGCGCAAAATTCATTTCATGGGTGACTACCACCATCGTCATTCTTTCCTTCGCCAGCTCCTGCATTACTGCAAGTACCTCTTGCGTCAATTCTGGATCAAGTGCTGATGTTGGTTCGTCAAAACAGAGAATTTCCGGTTGCATGCATAGCGCGCGTGCGATAGCTACACGCTGGGCTTGACCGCCGGAGAGCTGATGCGGATAGTCGTTCGCCTTGCTGGCAAGGCCGACTTTGTTTAGCAGCTCGTGCGCCAAGGCAACGCTCTCCGTCTTACGCATGTTTTTCACGTGCATCGGCGCATCGATTAGGTTGTTCAGCACAGTCATGTGAGGAAACAGGTGAAAACTCTGGAACACCATGCCCATCCGTAACGTAATACGCCGAAGTGTCGCCTCAGGCGCATACTGGATGCGGCCGTTTTCGGTCTTGCACATGCACAGCTCATCCAGTTCAATGGTTCCGCGGTCGATACGCTCCAATTGGTTCAGGCAGCGCAGCAAGGTGCTCTTGCCTGAGCCGCTGGGCCCAATCATTGCTACCACTTCACCTTTACCTACGCACAGCGAAATGCCCTGCAAGACGTGCAGCGTTCCAAAGTTTTTCTCTACATTCTCAGCTCGCAGCATACATTCGTCTCCATCATTAATAGTAGCCTAATTTTTTCTCAATGCGCTTACAAAGCTGAGATGCTATGCCATTTAGGATCAAGTAAATCAACATCGCCAGCAAGTATGGTTCGACCGAGCTGGACGCGCTGACTTGCTGCTTGGCAATAATCATGACCTCGGTAATAGAGACGGTGCTGGCCAGCGCAGTGTCCTTGACGAGGGTAATGACCTCATTGGTGACAGAAGGCATCACATTCTTTATCACCTGCGGCATCACAATTCGAATGAACACCTGAGTGCGCGAATAGCCTAACACGTGCCCCGCTTCGCGCTGCCCGAGGGGAACCGCTTGTATACCTCCTCGGAAGATCTCTGCGAAGTATGCAGCATAATTGATGACGAACGCAAAAATTACCGCCCAAAACCGGTCGAGCTTGAAAGGCAATATCTGGGGTAATAAGAAGTAGATACACATTACCTGCAGCATCAGCGGGGTGCTGCGCATAATATAAATGTAGAAGGAGACAGGCCAGCGGATAGCTGGCCTTTTGGACATTCGTCCCAGAGACACCAGGATGCCAAGCGGCATTGACAATACCAATGTCAGCGCAAATATTGCGGCGGTCATGCCAACTCCGCTCATCAAGAGCGAGATGAGCTTTAAGAGGCGCGCGGGATCATTAAAGAATTTGATCAGCATCATGGTCTCCTTGATGTTACATACAACATGGGGCGGATGCTTGATCCGCCCCATTCTTGGAAGCGATGACAGTATTCTTATTCTTGAGAAACGATTGAAATATTAGAGCCAAACCATTTTGTGCAAATCGTGTCCATGGTGCCGTCCTTCGCCATTTCTTTCAGCGCTTGATTGACGGCATCGCGCAGTTCGGTGTCCTCTTTGCGGAAACCGACGCAGAACAGGTCATCTTCCAGATCGCCGATGGTAGAAAGCGTCGTATCGCCGGAACTTGCGATACGGTAGTTTGCAACGACGAGGTCGATCGCGACGGCATCCACGTTGCCGTTTTGCAGGTCCATGATGGCCGTTTGGTAATCAGGGTACGCCCGTACTTCCTTGAGCGATGCCTTAAATGCGGCATTCTTCTCGCTGTCAACTACTTCCTGGGCAAAGGAGCCGGATTGCACCGCAACGATTTTGCCCGCCAAGTCATCTATAGTTTTGTATACCGCGTCCTTCACCATAAGAACGATTTTGTTATTCATGTAGTCCAGCGACAGTGCCATGCTCTGCTCACGCTCGACGGTGTGAGACATGCCATTCCAGATGCAGTCGATGTTTCCGCTGGACAACTCCATTTCCTTGGCGGACCAATCGATCGGCTGCAAGGTCAGTTCCACCCCAAGACGCTCGCAAACCTCGCGTGCAAGATCAATATCAAATCCGACGATTTCGTTGTTTTCATTGCGATAGCCCATGGGGGGAAAGCTGTCGTCCAATCCAAGGATCAACGTGCCTTTTTTCTGAATGGCCGCCAGCGAACCTTCTGCGTGCACACTCACGCCCAGTCCAACCATGAATAGAAGAACCAAGCACAGTGCCATCATCTTTTTCATAGATCAATCGCTCCTTCGCTTTAACTTGCTAATGTGATAAATTATAGCATGCATAGTTCCTGATGTCAATGGGGATAATAAAAGATTGGGTTGTACCCGAATGTTGTACCAACATTAAGTTTGAGCGAATGTATACGATCGATCGTATCAGAACGCCTGCTGGACACAAACTCTGCCTCGATCATCATAAAATTGGAACGGAATAAAAGGCCAAGGCAACTCGTTTATCTTTTTCCTCTTACTCCATGCATTAACTTTCGTATATGGCAGCTATATCATGTATTCTGCGCTTCACTTCTGTGCGTATATGCAGCGGCTCCAAACACTCGCATTTATCCCCAAAGCTGAAAAGGATATTATAGTAATATTCGTTCTCTATGAAAGGAAAATCAACAAGGTAATGCTCATCACCATCCGGTGAAAAGTGTTCATAAGAGCAATAATCAAGTACTCTGTCCATGACAGATTGATGAATACGAAGGATGATTTTAGTTTGCATGGCTGCCAAAATTTCAGAAAAATCCAACTGCGGTTTTTGATACGCTCGTGGCACAAAAGATTCCTCTTGTATTTGCAGGTTTGATATGCGGGATAATTTGAACAAGCGAAAATCATTTCTTGTATGGCAATAGCCTTGAAAGTACCAATGACTGCTTTTTAATACAAGCTGATATGGCTCGGCTGTTCGTGTGGTTTTATTTCCGTAACGATCTGCATATTCAAACGAAAGCAGCTTGCTTTCCTGTAAAGCTGTTTTGATTATTTCCAAATACGGTTGTATGTTCCTGTTGCCCATCCACGAGCTTAAATCTATATAGATTTGATTTGCTTTTAGTGCAATTTCTTTCGCTCTGTCGGCGGGGATAAAGCTCTTGACTTTCGCAAGGGCGTTTACCAGTTCATCACCCCGTATCAAGTTGGAAAGGCTGGAAAGCCCCATCAAAATAGCGGAAAGGTCGGCAGTCGAAAACACCTTTCTATCCATCTTGTATTTCTGCATGATTTCAAAGCCGCCGCCCACGCCCGATGCTGAGCAAACAGGAATACCCGCCATGCTGATCGTGTCTATGTCGCGGTAGATTGTGCGGGGCGAAACCTCAAACATATCTGCCAGCTCCTGTGCGCCTATACGCTTTTTATCAAGGAGTATCATAATAATGCTAACGAGCCTGTCAACTTTCATCTGGTAGCCGCCTTCCAAAATTCCTTGTCATCATGATAGATTGTTGCCATAATGTTGTCCACAATTATAAGATATAGTAAAAACGCAAACAAATCAATAAAACAATGAAAATGAAGGAAATGTATGTTTACAATCTATATTTACGTTCTTGATACGTTAGCCGACTGGGAACTGGGGCATGTTATTTCGGAGCTGAATTCCGGTCGATTTTTCAAAAAAGGCGGGCAGCGTGTATCGATCAAAACAGTTAGTTATTCTCAAGATCCAATCCATACCATGGGCGGGATGACAATCGTGCCCAACTGCTTAATCGATGATATTGTTGTGAGTGAAACAAGCATGCTGCTATTACCGGGCGCAGATACATGGAACGACCCAAAGCATGGCGCTATCATCGAAAAAGCCAGTGAATTTCTCTCTTTAGGCGCTACGGTGTGTGCAATCTGTGGGGCTACCGCTGCGCTTGCCAACGTTGGGCTGCTTAATGAGCGTCCGCATACCAGTAATGGACCGGGATTTCTTGAAATGTTTTCTCCTGGTTATAAAGGGCAAAGTTTTTATATAGACAAGCCGTCTGTAGCGGATAACAACCTTATTACTGCAGGTTCTACCGGAGCTTTGTTGTGGACGAAACAAATTATTGAGCATTTAGGTGTTTTTCAAGCAGACACACTGGAATCCTGGTATGAATATTTTCATACCGGTGAGCCTAAGCATTTCTTTGCCCTCATGCAGACTTTGCCGTCCAGCAATGAAGCTTAACCACCTTTGTCGTAAGCAGAATGGGGACATAGGCCATATGGGATGCCTAACTAACAACCTTGAAATTTACCCGCCGTGCAAGCTGGAAAAAAGCCGTTGCTCGTTGGGTAGTTAGTTGTGTCCGAATACTGTTCCAACCAATGAACGGCGGTTTTCAAAACCGCCGTTCTCTGTATATCGAAGGGCAGCAGGGCGGCGAGAAAGGAGTCCTTGTCGCACCATGCCTGATTGATGGCGGAGACCAGCACCCGCTCAATCTGGATTTCCTGCGCGGTGCAGTCCTGTCAGCACAGTCCAAAAGCCCTGCACTCAGTCACTTAGGGATTCAGGGCTATACTCACTTGCCAGCTCATACTTTTTGCCAATTATTTTTGCAAAGTTGATGTTGTGGTATAATAAAGGCAAAAGCCGCATAAAGGAGAACTGTTCATGAAAATGATTTCCTGGAACGTCAATGGCTTGCGCGCCAGTTTAAAAAGAGGGTTCATAGAGACCTTTAAAGAAATTGACGCAGATATCTTTTGCCTGCAGGAGACGAAAATGGAACAGGGGCAGGCAGAATTGGATTTGAATGGTTATCAGGAATACTGGAACAGCGCCCAGAAAAAAGGGTATTCCGGTACTGCTGTTTTCACAAAAAAAGCACCGCTGAACGTGACATATGGCATCGGCATCGAAAAGCACGACCAGGAAGGCCGGGTTATAACGCTGGAATTTGAAGAAACCTATTTTGTAAATATATATACACCTAATTCCCAAAGAGAGCTTGTCCGTTTGGACTATCGCATGGAATGGGAGGATGATCTGCGGAGCTACCTTTTATCGCTGGATGCAAAAAAGCCTGTGATTCTTTGCGGCGATCTTAATGTGGCGCATCAGGAAATTGATATTAAGAATGCAAAAACAAATCACAAAAATGCGGGATTTACAGATCAGGAACGTGAGAAAATGACGATCCTCCTTGACTCTGGATTTTCGGATACGTTTCGAACTTTGCACCCGGATGACCACGAAGCCTATTCCTGGTGG
>JAEVYX010000111.1 GCA_023392515.1 Bacillota bacterium
CCTTATAGGCGGCGGCAAACAGTGGGCCGGGCTTGTCTACATTGGCGGGACTCATCCCGCAGCATCAGGCGGCGCATACATGACGCTGCTTCGTGGCTTTTTAGGGCTTTCGCCGGAAAACGGACAACTGACGCCGCATCCCTGCCTGCCCAAGCATTGGAAGCGTGTAAAAATAAACGTATGGCATAACGGGCAATGGCATCCCATTAAGGTTACGGCATAAAACAAAAACGGGAGAGCATTTTTGATTGGATGCTCCCCCGTTTTATCCTTAAATCACTATACGCGCTGATACATGCCATGATCCCTGCTGAGTAGGCATTCGCAGATCAGCTCCCGGCGCAAGGTGCAAAAATCATCAAAAAGGTCGGCTATGATGAGATTAACTTCCTTTTCCGTGTAGACCTTGCCAGGTTCAAACAGCTTCGTAATTTCTTCCAGTACAATTCTTTTTTTCTTATGCTGTACAGGAAGGCTTTTCAGCTTTCCGTAAGCAAAAAAAGAATCCAGCACCTTTTTGCGATAGGATTCCTCCCGCTGCTGTTCCATATTTTCTTCCCCTTTCAAACTTACCACCAGGCTTTTTAAGGTCTGATCCAAAAAACCCGGCTGAATTGCATATACGGTATAATACTGTTCTTTTTTCGAAGTTAGCAGCCCCGCAGCTTCCATCTTTTTCAGGTGAAAGGAAACCGTGGAGGGGGATAGTGCCAGTCGCTGAGCGATCAGTTCCACATACATAGGGCCCTGGGAAAGACCGGACAAAATCATCAGTCTGGATTTATCCGCCAGGCACTTAAACAATTCCACTGCATCTTTCATGGCGCGATCCCCTCCTGTTCCAGCTGCTCCTTCAAAAGGCGCATAGCTTCCCGCAAGGCCTGCAATTTCATTTCCTCTACCGCCTGGCGATAATACTCGCCATGACGGTCCGCTTTTTCCAAAGCCTTCTCCCATATGCTTGCCAGGTGGGATAGCCTTCCCCGATAGGCGGCGAGCACATTGCCGCTTTCCTTGCGGCTGTTTTCCAAAGTCCCCATGAAATACGCATACAGATTGCGTTTTGCCTTATATAGATCAGCCTCGTCCTGCCGGCCATCTTTCTCTAAAAAGGCTATTTTCGAAGCCGCCTCTTCCTGCTTTTTGCGCAGAACTTCGGCGTGCCGGTCCAAGATCAATTCCATGCTCATCGCAGCATCATCCTTTCATTTATAATTATATTTGTCTATTTATTATTTGTCAATCCATTTCGATACTTTTAAATTTATTTTTCTTCCGATGAAAATTGATTATTATCATTCTAATGAATTTCTCATGAAATTGTCAGCGCATTCTCAAGCACGAACAGCAAAGCCGTGATATCATACAACCATCAGCAAACGATGCTGAAACCAATTCAAAACCTGCTACTGATTTAAAGGAGGAACCCCATCATGGAACGCTACACCATCGAAGACATTGAGATCCTTCGCCGCAAGAGCGGCATCAGCTATGAGGAAGCGGTGAATCTATTGGAATACCACAATGGCAATTTGGCCCGGGCGCTGGTGGATTTGGAGCGCAACGGCCGCATCCGGCCCCAGGCCGAGCAAAAGACTGCAAACCATGTGCATATGCACGATGGAAAAAAGGCCAGCAACTTCTTCAGCCGTATGTTCCGTTTCCGCATCATGATCAAGCGCGGTGAAGTTGTCATCCTGAATCTGTCGCTCCTATTCTCCCTGGTGGCGCTGCTCATCAGCCCCCATCTTGTATTCCTGGGCCTAATCTTAATGCTGGTGCTAGGATACCGCATTTCCTTTGACCAAAACAGCGCAGACTTTGCCGGCGATAACCTGGAATCCATGGTAAAGAACGCAGCGCAAAATGTGAAATCCACCGTCACCAATTTCACCAAGGAGATTGGCAAGGAAGAAAAGCCCGCCGCCCAGAAAGCAAGCGACGAGCGCAGCTTTTACCAATCCCAGAATGCCCAGCCCGCTCCCTCCGCACAAACGCCCCCCGCTCCTCCTGCCCAGACTACGCCCATATCCGTGCAATATCAGGAAGAGGGCCAAGTGGAAATTAAGGAAGACGACGACGGTTTTCATGAGGCGACCATCCGCTAGCCACGGAAAGCCTTCCGGCAAGCTTTAGGTGCGCCGGAGGGCTTTTTATGCTATACTGACAGCATAAAGTTTGCCATTGAAAGGAAAGACACCCCCATGCCGAAAATTATGATTATTGAGGATGAACAGAAGATCGCCCGCTTTTTGGAGTTGGAGCTGCAGCATGAAGGCTATGAAATCCGAACGGCCTTTGACGGACGCTCAGGCTTGGAAAGCTGTGAAAGCTGGGAACCCGATCTGCTTATCCTCGATTTGATGCTCCCGGAGCTAAGCGGTATTGAGGTGTGCCGCCGCTTGCGCCATACCAGCGATTTGCCGATTATCATGCTAACCGCCAAGGACGATGTAAGCGATAAGGTGATGGGCCTGGATATGGGGGCGGACGATTATATGACCAAGCCTTTTGCCATTGAAGAACTATTGGCAAGAATCCGGGTGGGTTTGAAAAAGCATCGGGCGGGCCGGGAAAGCGGCACGCCTGCATTATCCTTTGGGAAATTGCGGGTAGATCCGGCAAGTTACAGCGCGTCCTACGACGGGCAGTCCATTTCCCTGACCAAAAAGGAGTTCGACCTGCTTCGCTGTCTCATGGATCATGCGGGAACCGCCATGAGCCGGGATACGCTGCTCAACGACGTATGGGGATATGAATACGCCGGAGAAACAAACATCGTAGATGTGTATATCCGCTACCTGCGCCAAAAGATTGACGACCGTTTCCATATTAAATCCATACAGACCATACGCGCTGTGGGGTATATGTTCCAATATGAAGAAAAATAGAAAGCCACACCGGCAAGATCACAAAAGAAAGCCTGTCCCTTCAAAGGAACAGGATCAAAAGGAACGAGGGTTTAACCGGGCTAGCCGGAAACTACATAACAAGCTTTCCGCTATGATGAGCAGCCTACGCTTTTCGCTCACGCTGCGGATTGCCATACATTACGCCTGGCAGTTATTGCGCACCACGCTGCCAACGACCATCGTAATAACGCTGGTGTTTTTTGCCGCGCAGTTTCCCGGCATGCTGCGCACCATGAACCGCTTGGAATCCCTGACGCCGGGCAATGGCACGGAATACAGCGCTTTGCAGATTATGGACCGGAACGTAACCGCTGTTCTCACCCAGGAAATAATTCCGAATGATTCCTGGGGCCGCATATCTGCCGTTTTTCGCCACGCCTTCTCGAATGACCTGTTCCGCTGGCCGCCTGTTTTGAACCTTGCCAGAGATATCGAAGGCGGCACGCTCATCGTTTCTTTCGACCTGCGTGAGCGGCTGGAAATCCTTCTGATTGTTTTGTGCGGATTTCTCTTTTGCGATTTCTGGCGGATGACGGGCTTTTTGCGCAAAGGGAACCGGCTGAATAAAACGGTGCTTCGCCCCTTACGGGATATTACAGATCTGGCGGCCACTTTAAGCGCCAATAACCTTTCCAACCGCATCAACATTGCCGGCACGAAGAATGAATTGAAGGATCTGGCGGTAGTCATCAACCACATGCTGGACCGGATTGAGTTAAGCTACAACAGTCAAAAGCAGTTTGTAAGCGATGCCTCCCACGAATTGCGCACCCCTATCGCCGTCCTGCAGGGCTATGTCAATATGCTGGACCGCTGGGGCAAGGAGGATAAAGCGGTACTGGAGGAGGGAATCTCCGCCATTGCCCAGGAGACTGCCAGCATGAAAGAATTGGTGGAGAGCCTTCTTTTCCTGGCACGGCATGACAAAAAAACGCTGCTTCTTGAAATGGAAGCCTTTGATCCTGGCGAAGTGGTTGCCGCCCTGCACCGGGAAGCCAAGATGGTTTCGCCCAACTATACCTTCATCTTGAATCCATTGGAGCACTGCATCATCACCGCGGATAAAAATATGCTCAAGCAGGTAATGCGCGTCCTGTGCGACAACGCGGTAAAGTATACCCCGGCGGGGGGTACCATCACCCTGGGCGTACAGAAAACACCGGAAGGCTGTATGCTCTCCGTCAGCGATACAGGAGCCGGCATATCCGAAGAGGATTTGCCCAAGGTGTTCGACCGGTTTTACCGTTCCCAAAGTGCCCGCAAGTCAAGCTCAGGCGGTCATGGGCTAGGCCTTTCCATTGCAAGGATTATCGTCGTTGCCCACGGCGGCCGGATATCTGTGCGCAGCAAAGTAGGCGCAGGCACCACCTTTAAGGTATACCTGCCGGAAAACAAGGAAAAGGCCGCGTTTTCGGAGTTTATCTCCTAAAACGCGGTCTTTCCCGTATAAGGTCAAGGCTCCCTGTGGGAAGCTATTTTTATAAACGCCTGTACTCAACTGTTAGACTGCCATGGCTTTCGAACCAGATCAGCATATTGCTCCTGCAAGGCTTCAAAGGCGGATATCACCTCATTGGGCAAGTCCACATGCGCAAGATAGTTTTTGCCCAAAGGACCATAACCTTCTTCAGTGTCTCTTAAACGGGGAATCTCTCCCAATAGCAGGGTGATGTAGTGCTGCATGCTCCACATTCCCCACAGGCTGTCATCCTCAAAGGCCAGCTGGTCCTTTTTTACGCATACCCTTGCCCGATAGGCAGCATAGTTGATGAATGTAACCGGCCAGCCCGTCCACACCTTTTGAAAAGTGGCGTCCATACGCCTTTGCATGGATGAGTCCTGCATCAATAGGACAGTTCCGGGCCTAATCCCATTGGCTTTGGCAAGATGGTAGGCAAAAACAGCGTTTTCACCACAGTTGCGGGAATCCCGCTCAATCAAAAAATTTTTTGAATCCAGTCCTACTTCTTGATAAAGCAGATCTGCGATGATATCCGCTTCCATCCGCCCTTCGGTAGAAATCTCCGGATGCCGGGATGCCACCTCCCGCCGCAAGTAAGGGGTTGTGTGCCCTTCCCCGCCCACAATCAGAAGCCGCCGTGCAATGCCGTTTTGAAATGCCCGCCCGGCAGCAATGCAACCGTAAGGTATGCTGCCTCCAAAAAGGATCATGAGATCGACCTGCTTTATTCCATATCGGGCATATAGTGCTTCCGCTGTCAGCGCACCTATATCCCGCATGGACAGGTAATCACCAAGCGCATTCAAGTGATGGGCAACGGCTTGCAGGTTCTGCTTTCCCATGGCAATCTCCTAATCGTTTGCGGGCAGGCATTCCATCCGTTTTCTGATGAATTTATAACGCTGTGTCAGAGAATTAATTCCATTTCATACTCCAGACGTTTGCATTGCATCGGCGAAATCAAAGCTACATAATCCTTGTCTTTTAGTTCCACGTCTTTTTCGGCCCGGTCGGGAATACCCATCCAGGGCTCCAGGCACACATAAGGTGCCCGCATGCCAGGCTTGGACCACACGCCCAGCACGGGATAATCAGGGAAGGAGAATTGCAGGCCCTTCCCTGTTTTTTTATGCACCAGATTCACCTGTCTGGAAACAAGGTGCGTTAATATCAGCGCATCCTTTTGATCGAAGAATTCGTATCGAAGGGGCAGCCTTTTCCCATCGATGAGGTGCAGAATCTCCTTGTCCGCAATCAGCCCGCGTTCGTCTACCAAGCTGTTTTCTCCATCTTCCCCTTTGGGGAAAACCAATTCGTATTCCTCAAATTCCTCCCCCGCCTCCATCGGGCAGACAAATGCAGGATGGCCGCCAATCAGAGCGGGCAAGGGAATGGAAGATGTGTTTTTGATTACATAGGATGTCCGAAAGCCCGTTTTCCAAATGGTGTGTGTTACATACAGTTCAAAGTCAAAAGGGTATAATGCCCTTGTTTCCTCATTGGATGCAAGGCACATCTCAACAAAATCCTCCCCCTGCTTTTCCACCCGGAAAGTGGAACGCCTGGCGAAGCCGTGTTTTTCGATGGCATATGTTTTTCCATCCACGCGAGCCTTTCCATCCCTCAATGAACCCACGACAGGAAACAGGATGGGACCATGATTCTTCCAGACAGCCGGGCTGCCCTCCCAAATACGCTCCTTGCCGTCTTCAGATACATAGGATGTCATTTCCGCTCCCAATGGAGAAATGGTCGCATGGGCGTTTCCGGCGTGCAAGATGATGTTTTCCATACCGAACCTCCTTAATAATGAACCCTTTATTTTTATGCAAACTGCGCCTCATATAGCTTTTGATAGAATCCGCCTTTTTCCATCAGTTCATCATGAGTGCCTGTTTCCACAATATTACCGTCGTTTACCACCAAAATCAAGTCTGCGTTTTGAATGGTTGACAGACGGTGGGCAATGACAAAGCATGTCTTATCCTCCATCAAGGCCCGCATGGCCTTTTGAATCTGCTGTTCGGTTCGAGTGTCCACGTTGGAAGTGGCCTCGTCCAGGATCAGCATGGGGGCTTTGATCAGCATCGCTCTGGCGATGGTAAGCAATTGCTTTTGACCTTTGGAAATGTTGGCCCCATCGTCGGTAATTACCGTGTCATACCCATTGGGCAGATGCTGGATATAGCTATGAATCCGGGCCGCCTTGGCTGCAGCCTCTACCTCTTCACGCGTGGCATCCTTTTTTGCATAGGCGATGTTCTCAAAGACGGTACCATGGAACAGCCAGGTATCCTGCAATACCATGGCATAGCTTCGGCGCAGGCTTTGCCGGGTAACCTTTTCCACCCTATTCCCATCCACGGTGATTTCGCCGTCGTCAACATCGTAAAAGCGCATAAGAAGATTAATCAGCGTAGTTTTTCCCGCGCCCGTAGGGCCGACAATGGCAATGAGGCTTCCAGGCCTGGCGGAGAAGCTTACATACTGCAGGATAGGCTTCCCTTTTTCATAGCCAAAGGAGACATCTTTCACCCGCACTTCTCCCTGCACATTTTCAAGGCCGGCCGCATCCATTGCATCCGGCTTTTCCAAAGGCTCGTCCAGCAGGCGGAATACCCGTTCCGCCGCCGCGAACGTAGATTGGAATTCCCCAACGATATTGGCCATTTCATTAATGGGGCCGGAGAACTTTCTGGAATATAGAACAAAGGAAGATATATTACCAAGGGTCATGCCGCCGTTCATGTACAGCAGCGCTCCAAAGACGCTGATAAGGGAAAGGGATAAGTTATTGATGAAGTTTACTGAAGGGCCCGTTGTACTGCCGTAATAATCCGCTTTGTAATACGCTTCCGCCGCTTCGGCGTTTTTTTGACCCACTTGGCTGATGGTGTTTTCCTCCTGGTGGTATGCCTTCAATGTTTTTTGCCCGGAAGTCATCTCTTCCACCAGGCCGTTCAATTCCCCCAGCTTTTTGGAGCGATTTCGAAACAGCGGCCGGGTATGCTTGGTGATGAACCGTGTGAGCAGAATAGAGAGCGGAATGGTAAACACAAAAATCAATACAAGAACCGGCGACAGCGTCAGCATCATCACAAAGGAACCGATCACCGTGAAAATGCTCGAAAATATTTGCACAAGATCCGTAGACAGCGTTGTATTAATGGTATCGATATCATAGGATATGCGGCTAATAATATCCCCGCTCTGATGGGTATCAAAATACCCAACCGGCATATCGGCCAAGCGCTCGAACACATCTTTGCGCATTCGATAGATGACTTTACGGCTGATATCAATCATCAACAGAGACAACAGATAGCTTAAAAGGGCCGAACCGACATAGAGCAGCATCATTTGGAAGCATAATTCGTAGATAGCAGGAAAGTTTACCTTGCCTGTACCCAGTTCCATATGATCGATGGCATAGCCAGACAGTCTGGGCCCTAAAAGGGACAGATAATTGCCCGCTACCGATATAATTAGCGCCAGTACCAGCAGCCATTTATATTCTAATATGTAATTTCCCAAACGGCGGTACACCGTCTTTTTATTCACGGCTTCTTCCCCCCATCTGGATCCGTTCCATCTCCTGATATAACGGGCAGCTTTCCATCAGCTGATCGTGGGTGCCATAACCCACCATCTTCCCATCGTCCAGCACAAGAATGTGGTCGCATTTCAGAACAGTGGAAATCCGCTGGGCAATCAGGATGGTGGTGGTGTGGGAAAAATGCGTTCGGATATCACGGCGCAGCGCAGCATCAGTTTTATAATCCAATGCGCTGGAGGAGTCATCCAGAATCAAAATTTCAGGATTTCCCGCCAAGGCCCTGGCAATCAAAACACGCTGCTTCTGACCGCCGGAAAGATTGGCGCCTCTGATGGACAGTTCCGCGTCATACCCATCCTTCTCGGAAATGAACTCCGCGGCCTGGGCAACCCCCGCCGCCCGGCTGATATCCTTCTGATCAATTTCCCGGCCCAGACGTATGTTTTCCTGTATGGATTCTTCAAACAACACATCATTTTGAAAAACCACGCCGAAGCGCTCCCTGAGTGCCCCGGGATCGAGAGCTTTGATATTCTTGCCTCCGATACGGATTTCGCCTGCGTCCACATCGTAAAAGCGCAAAAGCAATTGCGCGATGGTGGACTTGCCCGCACCGGTTGGCCCAATAATGCCCAAAGTCTCTCCCCGCTTTAAGCGAAAGGATACATCAGTCAAATTATCTTCTTTTTGATTATACGAAAATGAGACATGATCGAAAACCACATGGTCTGCTTCCGAAACGACCTCGGTATCCGGAGATTTTATCAATTCGTCCGGTGCTTCCAGCACCTGCCCTATGCGGTTTGCTGACGCACTGGCCTTGGAATACATCGTAAATACCCGGGTGATTGTCATCATGGCATTGAGGATAATGGTAAAGTAAGTCAAGAATGCCACGATCTTGCCCACTTCTCCTGCCCCGGTTTGAACACGCCAGGCTCCAGCCAGAACTACCAGCACCAACCCGCCATTGAGCAGAAGGTTCATAAGCGGGCTGATTCCTGCCATAGTCATGCTGGCCTTTTTTTCTTTTTGGATTACTTCGCGGTTCACCCGGTCGAAATGGATTTTCTCATCTTCGGATTTAGATAATGCTTTTATTACCCTGATACCGGCAGCGTTTTCCCGGACAACCCGAACCAGTTCATCCATGGCCTCCTGGGCTTTTCTGAACATAGGCACGCCTTTTTTTGAAAGGTATGCCGTGACCAACACAATAAAAGGCAAAATGGATACCAAAACAAGCGTCAGCACAGGGTCAAGCGTTAGCGTAACCAGTATGCCGCCGATAATGAGTATGGGGGCACGAATACCAATGCGCTGCATCATGCCCACCACTTGATGGATATTATAGGTATCCGACGTCATGCGTGATATCAGGGAAGGGATGGTAAATTCATCCACCTGCCGATTGGATAGGTAGGATATTTTACGGAAAAGATCATCCCGGATATGCCGGGTGGTATCCCGGGCAACAGAAGAAGCCATACGGTTAGCCAGAATGTTGGTTGCCACAGCCACCACAGAACAGAACACCATGGCCGCGCCCCACAAGACAACTTGCCGGATGCTTTTTTGCGGGATTACATCATCGATCACGAAGGCCAGAATCCAGGGCAGGCAAAGATCCATGATGGTGCCAATGAATTTGATAACAAAGCCTACCGCCATCCGCGGAACATAGGGGCGAAGATAAGAAAACACCCGTTTCAATGAGAACACTTCTTTTTAACGGAATCTGCGATCATCATTGAGTGTACAGGAAATTTACTATATTTTCAAGACTGCAATATGGAAAACACATTGCAAAAATACGCTTTCAAAAGTTATGCAATTTTATTATGCAAGTTCAAAGCCATTCTGGCTCAGCAATTTTCTTGGCTGAGCCTGAAGATTTTTTAGTTTCAATTCCATTCCGGCTTTTTCTGCGGCTGCCTTTAAGGAGGCCATTTCCTTCAGAGCGGATGCATCCATAAACGGAACGGCTTCCAAGTCCATCATGAGGGTATGCATTCCTTCATTTTTCTTTCCCATAGTTTCCCGCAATGCCCCTGCCCCCATAAAGAACAAAGAACCTTCCACCTTGCAATGCAGTACGCCGTCTTCCCTTGCTTCCGCTTTTACAGCCACCATGTTTTTCAACCGCACCATCAAAAGAACAGCAGCTAGGAGAAGTGCCGCGCCTACAGCAACTACCAAATCAGCAACAACTGTCAAAACAAATGCCGTAAGAAAAACCGCGCAGTCACTTTTGGGAAGGTGTTTCATTTCCCGAAAGTAACTCCATTCCCCCATGTTATAAGACACCATCATTAGAACTGCCGCCAGCGCAGCCATGGGTACAAATTTCACATAAGGCATGAACAGCAGCATGATCAGCAGCAACGTCAGGGAGTGAATCATCCCCGCCACCGGTGTGCGTCCACCGCTGCGAACATTGGCGGCAGTGCGGGCCAATGCACCTGTAACCGGGATGCCGCCGAATAGAGAGGATCCCACATTTGCCACGCCCTGAGCCACCAATTCCATATTGGGGTCATGACGTGTCCCGGTCATGCCATCAGCTACAACCGCAGAAAGCAAGGATTCCATTCCGGCCAAAAAGGCAATGGTTAATGCTGTAGGCAAAAGAGCCATTGCTTTTTCCAAAGAAAAAGCGGGCAAGGAGGGTGCGGGAAATGTTGTGGCAATCTCATGAAACCGTGAACCGATTGTCTCAGCCTGGGGAAGTAAAAACGCTGCCCCGGTGGCCAGCACCAGCGCTACAAGGGTAGGTGGAATACGTCGGTTGATTTTGGGCCATAGAAGGATTACCGCCAAAGACAACACGCCAATCAAAACGGCTTGCCAGGACATGGTATTCATCGCGCCGAAATAGGCTCCCCATTTGTGCAAAAACTCTGCAGGCACCTTCGTTAGATGAAGGCCAAGGAAATCGCCCACCTGTGTTGAAAAGATGGTGATGGCGATACCGCTGGTAAAGCCTGCGACCACAGGATAAGGAATAAACTGTAAAACTTTGCCAAGCCTCAAAAGGCCTGCCAAAATAAGAATTGCACCCGCCATGGCAGTAGCAAGTATCAAGCCATCCAAACCATATTTTGCGATGACACCGGCCACAATTACGACAAACGCGCCCGTAGGCCCGCCTATTTGAACAGTGCAACCACCCAGCGCAGCCACCAAAAAACCGCCTATCACAGCGGTAACAAGTCCCTTTTCAGGCGTTACGCCAGAAGCAATTCCCAGCGCAATGGACAGAGGCAAGGCGATAACACCTACAATTGCGCCTGCCAGTACATCTTTTGACAGCTTCTCTACGGAATAATTTTTGAGGCATTGAAAAATTGACGGTTTCATTTGTTTCTCCATGCTCCCCTCAATACAATACATCCTTGTCAAACAAATCAAGCGATAGCATATCACTTCCGGCATGTACATGCAACGGGAAAGTGAATAGTTTGTTGTTTTTTGATAGAACAATTGTATCGCCTTGCATTTTTATGGAAGGGAGATATAATAATACAGGATCATGCAAGCAGGAAAGGAGTGACTCCCATGCAGGATGATCGGGAGCAAATCCTTGATTTATTGGCACAAGTTCCTGGAAAAGTGGGGTTCTATTATAAAAATCTTATTACCGGCGCATCCTTTTCCTATCATGCCGACCAGCCGCTTATCGCCGCCAGCGTGATTAAGCTTCCCATTATGGTGGAAGCTTTCAGGCAGGTACGGGATGGGGAAACCACCGAAGATGCTCTGTTTTACGTGGATCCAAAGCAAAAAAAGCCCTCGTGCGGCGTATTGACATACCTTCGCAACGGCTTGGAAGTTTCTTTGATGGACCTGGTAACAGTGATGATTATCGTCAGCGACAATACCGCTACCAATATGCTGATCGATTTTCTTGGTGTAGACAGGGTTAACGAAACAGTGCAGGCCATGGGTGCAACCGGAACCAGGCTGAACCGCCGGCTCTTTGAGCCGGAACTGGCCCGCCAGGGCATACAAAACTACATCACCGCGGGCGATATTGGCCGGCTGCTGGAAAAGATATATCGGGAAGAGCTCGTATCGCCCCAAGCCAGCCGGCGCATGCTGGATATATTAAGCCATCAGCAGCTTAACGGAAAAATCCCCTTCCATTTGCATAGCCAGGGTATTCGCGTCGCCCACAAGACAGGTGAAGACAACGGCATCACCCATGATGTTGGCATTGTGCTTGCCCCCCAGCCCTTTGTCGTCTGCATATGCAGCAATGAGGTTGATGTACCCGCATTCGAACGACTGATGCAAGACATCAGTTTGAGACTATGCATCCTTCAACTTCCTATATAAAGGAGAAATTTCGCATGAAAAGACTGCTGATCGTAGTGGATTATCAAAACGACTTTGTCGCAGGAAGCCTGGGGTTCCCCAAGGCCGTCAACCTGGAAGAGCCTATCTGCCGAAAGATCGCCACCTATCGCAATCGAGGGGATGAAATTGTCTTTACCCTGGACACACATGCGGATGATTACCTGACCACGCAGGAAGGCAGGCGTTTGCCTGCTCCCCACTGCCTGAAAGGTTCCGAGGGCTGGCAGCTTTACGGCAAAGTTGCCTCTTTGAAAGCTCCTCGGGACAAAGTGTTTGAGAAACCCACTTTCGGTTCTATGGGGCTGATGGAATATTTGCGGGACGGTTCCTATGCAGCTATTGAATTGTGCGGTTTAGTGACCAACATGTGCGTTTTATTCAATGCGGTCATCGCCAAAACAGCGCAGCCTGAAGCGGAAATCATTATCGACGAGACATGTGTTGCAAGCAATGATGAATCGTTACACAAAAAGACATTGGACGTTTTAGCAAGTATACATTGCACGGTACAAAATCGCACATAAAAAATTAAAAAATAACAAAAAACATATTGTTTCCTGCCTCCGAATAAGGTATCATCCTAATATGGCTTTTGCGTACCATATCATGTCAAAACCTCGGAGGTGTTCCCATGGAAGGATTCCAGCCGGTCCGGAATGACCGACTATCCGATAGAGCAGTGCATCAGCTGGTACAGCGCATACGTGCAGGAGAGTTACCCGTAGGCACAAGGCTTCCAAATGAATCCCAATTGGCAAACCAATTAGGGGTCAGCCGGGGTATTTTACGGGAAGCGTTAACCGTTTTACAAACCCAAGGGTATATTACGCGAACTCCCGGTGAGGGAACCATCGTCAGGCGTTGTTATGGCAATGAAATGACAGCGCTTCTATCCTCCCAAATCCGTAATATAGGTTTTCAAAATCTAGTGGAAATGCGGGAATTGGTGGAATGCCGCGCAGTGCAGAATGTAATAAACCTGGCATCCGATACGCAAATTGATGAATTATTCAAACTGATTCAAGCGGATATTCCTGCAAACAGCAGCCATCGTCCTGATTACTATTTTCACTATCAATTGGCAGAGCTTTCCGGGAATCACCTGTTTACAACCTTTGTTGACGTTTATTACGACGTCATTCGAGAAAAGGAGCTCTTTCAAGAAAGAAACCAAAAGCAAATCGCCCGCTTTCTTGAAGAGCATATTCGCATTGCAAAGGCCATTCAAAGCCGCAATGCAAAAGCGGCTGTTTCAGCCATGCGTACCCACTTGCGTCATGTGCACCAGACCATACAGAAAAATGCTTGAAAACGCACTGATAAGGCCCTCGCAGTCACGCGAGGGCCTTTGTTATGCAATTACTGTTTTGCACCGCATTCCGAGCAAAACTTCGTTCCAGGGGCCAATTGAGCGCCGCAGCTTGAGCATTTGGGTGCCGATTGACTGGCTCCGCATTCCGGGCAGAATTTTGCCTGAGGAGCAATGGCCGCACCACATTGAATGCAGGCTGACATAGGCGCCGACTGGGCTTTGGGCGAAGCAGGCTGAACCGGAGATCCCTGTACTTCCTGCATGGACCGGGCAAACATTTGCCCCATGGCAGCACCCGCGCCCATGCCTACGCCCATACCAGCCATGGAGCCGCCTGGATTATTGGCAGCTTCCCGCATGGACTCTGCCGCCTGGTACTGGGTATAGCGGTTCAAATCGCCCAAGACGCCCATGGAGGTACGCCGGTCCATGGTTTTTTCAACTTCTTCCGGCAGGCTGATATTCTCGATAATGAAGGATACCAGTTCCAAGCCCATGGCCGTGATTTTGGGATTAACGGCTTGCAGGGCGTAATTGCCCAGCTCATCATAATTAGCGGCCAGATCCAGAGCGGGTATTTTGCTTTCAGCGATGGCATCGCTTAATCCCGATACCAATACACGCTTGATTTGACCTTCTACCCCATCCATAGTAAACAGGCTGTTGGTACCGAAAACCTCTTTGAGAAATACAACCGGGTCTTTCACGCGGAAAGAATAGATGCCAAATGCCCTCAGGCGGATCATGCCGAACTCCGCATCCCGCATCATAACAGGATTAACGGTTCCCCACTTCATATCAAGGAATTGCCGTGTGTTAATGAAAAACACATCTGCTTTGAAGGGAGAGTTAAAACCAAATTTCCAGCTCTTCAGGGCCGTCATAATGGGCATGTTGGCCGTGGTCAATTCATGACGGCCGGGCGTAAACACATCTGCGATCTGCCCCTCGTTCATGAAAATGGCCACTTGGCTCTCCCGCACCGTAAGCTGGGCACCCATCATGATTTCCTTACCGTTCATATCATAACGGTGCACCATCACATCCCTTGAATCATCGATCCATTGGATGACGTCAATGAACTGCCCCTTGATCATGTTCTTAATGAAGCCCACAGATGACCCTCCTTTGTACATTGGCTGCACACCATGCGTTTACGGCTGCTGAGCAAGAACCACCGGGTTTTTCAATACCCTTATATTCACTATACGCATTTCCAGGTCAAGATAATCGCGAATTTGCAAAATTGCCTCCTGAACGTGTTCTACAACCATCCCTGTAAGAGACTCCTCTTCCTGGGCAGTGTCTTCCCCTACCGGAGGGCAGGCCAGCAGACGGATCAGATTCGGCGTGGCTACGGCCACATAGAACTGCAGCGTACCCAATTCCGCACCGAAAAAATTGCGAAGTGCTACTTCCAGCCGCTCGCTGCCATAATGCCACCGACCGGCCAGATATTCATCTCCCTGGGGCAGTTCCATATCCAGAAGCACACAGGGTTTGTCCGCCGCAAAACGACACCTCAAAAGGCTCATTTTGCTCAAGGCTGATTCAGTGTCCGATATCTGGCCAGCCAGTAAGTTATGCATAAACTCATGGCGGCACAGGGTCATCATATCAGCCAGGCTGTAATCATCATTGGAAAAGTCCAGGTGTGTCCGGTTGAGCAAGAGCCTCAAATCGTTTACAATCGCCAATTGCTTTGCAGCGTTGCGTGCTGTTTGGAAGATTGGCAGGTCGGGATAGCTTTCCTTTAATTTCTGATACAGTTCGGCTTCTTCCTGTGCCTTAAGACAAAAAGCAATAGCATCCACATGATGTTTTTCCAGGCATGCAATTGCCTCCTGCGCACTGGACACCACCCGCGGCCCACGAAAACCCCTGCTTTCCCAATCGTCTATCTCGGAAAACACGTTTTGGATGTCGCGTTGATCGGTTGCCAGCAACAGTTTATACATCCGCAATCCTCCATGTGCGCATAAAATAAAATGGGGACACAGGGCCATTATAGCTTGTTTGCACAAGAAACACAATCGATTTACGCAAAAGTGGCAACTTTTTGACCATCTTCATGCTTTTCTTCCTGGGAAGCGGGCGGCAATGCGATGTTTTCCTCCTGAGCCAGCATAACCAACAGGTCAAGCGCCTTTTCGATCTGCTCCTTTTTGTGTTCGCTGATCACGCAAAAGCGGAGCCGAGCTTTGTTTTTAGGAACCGCCGGGAACACCGCCGGCGGCACGAACACGCCGTTTTCCCTCAGCTTGTTGCTAAGCAGGAATGCATCCTCATCCCGGCCGACCAAAATGGGGATCACAGCAGTATGGGATGCCAGGCAGGTGTTCAAATTGCGGGCTTTTGCCGCCTGCATGAAAGTTTCGATGTTATTCTTCATGCGGGCCATGATTTCAGGGTTCTGCCGCAGCAAGCGGATGGAAGCCAAAGTGGCTGCCGCAAGCGGTGGCGCGATGCCAACAGAAAACACAAAGCCCGGCAGGTTATAACGCAGATATTCAATCAAAGCCCGGGAACCGGCCAAATATCCGCCGCAAGCCCCCAGCCCTTTGGAGAGTGTACCCATCTTGATGTCAATATCGGAGGAATCGAGGTTGAAATATTCATCCACCCCGCCGCCTGTTTTGCCAATCACGCACGCGCTATGGGCTTCATCCACCATCAGGAAGCAGCCATACTTCTTTTTCAGGGCTACAAATGCGGGCACATCCGCGATATCCCCGTCCATGGAGTAAGCGCCTTCAATGATGATCAGCACTTTTTCAAACTTGTTCCGCTGCAAGCGCAAAATCGTATCAAGTGCCGCTGCATCGTTATGCGGGAAAGGCTTGCACACTGCCCGGCTAAGGCGGCAGCCTTGCTCTACGCTGTTGTGCGCCAAGGCATCATACACGATCAGGTCCTTTGGTCCACAGAAATTACCCACCAGGGTAACGTTGGTGGAATGGCCGCCCACCAGGACAAGTGCATCTTCCGCATGCTTCCAGGAGGCAATTTCCTTTTCCAACTCTTGATACAGAACTTTTTCACCTGCCAGCAAACGGCTGCCGCTTGCGCTGGTGCCATAGTGGTCAATGGCTGCCTTAGCGGCTTCCATTACCTCTTTGCGCCCGGACATGCCCACATAATTGTAAGAGCCGAAGTTGAGCACCTGTTTGCCGTCCATGATGGAAACATCGGTCAGGGGCGAATCGTGGCATACGAAATAGGGATTGGAAGCACCGTCTGACAGAAGTCCCTGCAGCCTTTTATGAAAGGCCTGATACTCCGGCGTATCGGTAAAGCAGGTAATGGGGGCAACCGGCTCCGCCGCTTTCGGGGCTTCCTGACAGCCATGCTGCTTTTCATACAGCAGGCGGCTCAAGCCACTGACAGTAGTGCAGCGCCCATATTCTTCCGGATCGATCAGAACACCGAAGGCTTCTTCCACCTTAATGGATACGCTTAGTACCTGCAGGCTGTCTCCACCCAGATCATCTACAAAATGGGCATCATCCTTTACCTGTTTTTCTACCATGCCCAGCACTTCAGCGTAGATTTTCCGGACCTTTTCACGAATACGCATCATTTCAATGTCGATGGGTTCCGACTTAACGGCTGTCTTTCCCGCATTCCATTCCGGTATGCCGGCCACTGACCGAATGTTCAACTCTATAAAATTCTCCGGAACTTCAAGAATCAAGCGGCGCAGTTCCACCCTTTTTACTTTAATGGTGTTGACCAAGGGCAGCTTTTCTTTGGAAATCAGCATGCGGCCGACCTGCTTTAGCACCGGCAGCTTTCCATTCACTTGAGCAATCCGTGAGGCCAAGCCCTTGATAAAGACTTCATCCTCCGCCTTTTCGCCAAGATAAGCCACCAGCGTTATCTCCTGATACAACGGATTCTTGGGATCTTTGGGAACGCCAAGCACAGTGAACTGCTCCAGGCCTTCCAGCACAGCAAAGGTATCCTCCACCTCATCGGGGTAGACATTTTCACCCGATTCGTTGATGATGACGTCCTTTACACGTCCCTCCACATACATGCGGCTGCCCCGCTCCAGGCGCACCACATCACCGGTATGGAACCAACCCTCTTTATCCAAAGCCGGAGGCAGAATCTTTCCATCCACCAACTGACCCATATGCAGGGAGCAACCCTTTACAAGCATCTCACCCCGGTTTTTATGCTCGCCGTCCGGATCGACCCGATAGGCAACATTGGAAAGAGGCCTGCCTACAGAGCCAGAAACGCGGGTATGCAGCCGTTTGCTTGTTTCCACAGATGTAATGGCTGTTTCCGTCATGCCAAACCCGGACACGGTGTAATACCCCAATGCGCTCAGGGTACGCATATGCTCCTTGGGGGTATGGCTGCCGCCAAGAATAATGCATTCGATGTCGCTGCCCAGAAGCTTTTTAACAATAGAACGGAAAAGGGCTTTTCTGGCCAATTTTTGTCCCGTCTTAGGAGCCATCCGCTGCAGGCCCAGGCTGGTCCCTTGCAGCATACGGTAAGCCGCTCTTTTCCCGCTGGATTCCTTGGCCACTTTTTTGTCCAGGGCTGTCGCCAGGTTATTAGCCAAAAGCGGCACGGCAATCAGCATTTGAATGCGGAAACGGGTCGCCGTATCCACAATGGTTTGCGGTGAGCGGTCCTTCAAAAATACGTTGGCATAGCCTAAAAAGCCACACCACAAAAGGCATACCACGAAACCAAAAACATGGTGGAAAGGCAGGAAAGCCAGAGAACGCCGGTTTCCATCATGAACGATTTGGCGGTTACGCCTAAAAAGCAGCTCGCTGGACAAAACCTGGTGGGCGATCGCCGCACCATCGTATACGAAAATACGGCTGGTAGCGGTAGTCCCACTGGTGCAAAGGGCAACCTTGTCTGCATATTGCGGCTTGAAATCTGCCGGGGCAGAGGGTGCTTTTTCCAAATCATCCACCAGCAGCAGTTGTACGCCATTTTGCAGGTTCCGCTGTGTTTTTGTAATCAGCAGGGATGCTCCGGCTTGCCCAAGCATATAGTTCATTTTCTCTTCAGACAGCGTAAAATCCAGCAGCACGGCATTATACCCGGCAAGGATCAATCCCCAGAAAGCCGGAAACCATTCGGGGCATGTATCCATAGCAATTGCGCCAAACTTGTTTCCGCCTCCAAATCCAAAATGGCTTTTCAAATATGCTGCGTAGGCTTTCGCCTTTTTTTCGTATTGGGTAAAGGTAATGGCAACCTCCTGCCCATCCTTCAGGTATAATGCGGCCGGTACATCCTTGGAAGAACAAGTCAGCTCAAACAGTTTGGAAAGGGACATGTCTTTCCTGAGCGCTTCACTGCGCATCAAGATCGGATTCTTTTTTCGCATGCTTCGTATCTCCTTTTCCAAGATAGTATTGCGTAAGAATGCATTGAAAAGCCCTGGCAGGGAAAAAAATATGAAGAAGAACTGCCAGGTGTTGGTCGATTTTCGCTACGCGAAACCGAAATGGCATCCGCCGGCGGGAAACGAGCCGCGCCACCTTGCGACCCAGCCGGTCAGGATCACTTCCATTTTCTTCGTCATGGGAAATGACGGCCGTTCCACGAAGAAAATGATTGTTGTAGGGGGAATTCGCATCCATGTTGCGGGCATGCTTCCTGTAGGCGGCAGCACCGCTGCGGTGATCACCCGGCTCCACCAAACATACCTGCACCCCAAAGGGAGCCACTTCCATAGCCAAGCATTCTGAATAACCCTCAATAGCATGTTTGCTGGCAGTATAGGCGCTTTGAAACGGAATGCCGAGCAATCCGTTGATGGATGAAAAGTTGACAATCCTCCCATAACGCTGTTTTCGCATGACCGGCAGCGCAGCCTGAATCATCGCTGCCGTTCCAAAGAAATTTGTTTCCATTACATGCTGAAATTCTTCTTTGGATGTTTCCTCGCAAGAGCCCAGCACCAGCACACCTGCGCAGTTTACCAGGATATCCACCCTCGGCACAATGGCAAGGGCATCCTGTGCAAAGCGCTGTATGCTGTCTCCCCGCGTTACATCCAAATGGAGGCGAATCATGCCATTCTCCCCCATTGAACTGTCGGATGAGAAGGAACGGGCTCCGGCAATGACTGTGAAGCCTTCCCGTGAAAGGGCCAAAGCAGTATGAAGGCCCAGTCCACTAGAAGCTCCGCTAATCCATGCAACCCCTTTTGCCACTCAAAACCCTCCTCATCCTTTTATAAACAATCAGGCATACGCGAGAATTATACTTCAATTCCCAGTCCTATGCAAGTTTTATTCAATTTTAGGCCTATTTTTGCAAAAAAATTGCTTTTTTGCAACAAGAGTGCAGGAAAGCATCATTTTTAGGAAAGCTTGCCCCTGACATAACAACAAATGATCCTTTTGGCATATGCTAAAAAAGAACAAAGGCGTTTAAAAGGGAAAAGCGCCTTTTCTATTTGAGGTGATTATATGTGCGGAATCGCAGGCGAGGTTAGTTGGAACCGGGATGTCCGGGAGGATCAGACTACATTTGACATCATGCAAAAGCTTTTGGAACGGCGGGGCCCGGATCAAAAGGGGGTATATTGCACGCAGACTGCTGCTTTGGTGCATACCCGACTTTCTGTTATCGACCTTGAAAACGGACGGCAGCCCATGTCATTTTCCCAGGGAGATAAGCGCTATACCCTTTTGTATAACGGTGAACTATACAATACGGAAGAAATCAGAGGGGAACTAAAATCGTTGGGTTATTCTTTTCAAGGACATTCGGACACAGAGGTCCTTTTAATATCATACGCCGCCTGGGGAGCCGATTGCGTAGAGAAACTGAATGGTATATTTGCTTTTGCCGTGTGGGAAGAAACGACCCAAAAGCTATTTATTGCAAGAGATCGGATGGGCGTTAAACCCTTCTTTTACTATCTGCGTGACGGAGTATTCCTTTTTGCTTCAGAGCTGAAAGCACTTCTATGCCATCCACTTGTGGAACCCGTATTGAATGAGGAGGGCCTTTCGGAAATCTTCTTCATGGGGCCCGGACGGACGCCGGGCTGCGGTGTTTTCCAAGGGATAAAGGAAGTAAAACCGGCCCATTGCGGATATTACAGCAAGGAGGGCCTCCGCCTTTGGCCTTATTGGCAGCTAACGGACGCCGCACATACGGATTCGTTTTCACAAACGGTTGAAACCGTCCGCTATCTGGTGACAGATGCCATCAAACGCCAACTTGTATCCGATGTTCCTGTATGCACCTTCCTGTCCGGGGGATTGGATTCCAGCATTATTTCAGCCGTAGCCGACCAATACTTTTCAGCCCAGGGAAAATTGCTCCACACTTTTTCCGTTACCTACCGGGACAATGATAAATATTTTCAGGCGACCAAATTTCAACCAAACAGTGATGAAAACTACATCCGCATCATGAACAGCGCACTGCACGCAGTACACCACGATATTGTGATCGATACGCCCGAACTTGTTCAAGCTCTGTTTGAGGCAGTGGATGCCCGTGATCTGCCCGGCATGGCAGATGTGGATGCTTCCCTGCTTCTGTTTTGCAAAGAAATCAAAAAGCAGGGAACGGTGGCGCTCTCCGGTGAGTGTGCCGATGAAATTTTCGGCGGATACCCCTGGTACCGGGACCCGGAGATTCGGGAAAAAGCCGGCTTCCCATGGGCGCAATCCACCGCATACCGCCAGTCCTTTTTGAAAGATGAGTTTTCCAAAGTCATCAACGGCGAAGCGTATGTAAAGGAGCGGTACGAAAAAACACTCAAAGAAACATCCAAACGTTCGGGACTGACCAAAGAGGAATCCCGCATGAAGGAAATGGTGAAACTAAACCTGGATTGGTTTATGCAAACACTATTGGATCGCAAGGACAGAATGAGCATGTACAGCGGGCTGGAAGTTCGGGTACCCTATTGCGATTACCGAATTGCCCAATACCTTTACACAGTTCCTTGGGCATTTAAGAATGCCGGAGGCGTTGAAAAGGGGTTGCTTCGCCAGGCCATGACTGGCTTGCTGCCCAAAGAAGTCCTTTTTAGAAAGAAAAGCCCCTATCCCAAGACCCATCATCCCGCCTATCTGGAGTCGGTATCCGGCTTATTGAAAGAGTTGCTGTCTCAGCCGGAAGCGCCAATTTTTCAATTGGTTGAAAGAAATCGTCTGGAAGAGCTGCTCACCGCCCGGGAAAAATGGCCATGGTATGGGCAGCTCATGACCACCCCGCAAACCATCGCCTATTTTTTGCAGGTGAACTATTGGCTTCAAAAGTATCATGTTCGGGTCGCCCTTCATTGACAATCCGTGCGGAGAAACACCTTTTGCCCACGTAAGTAATATGGTATACTGACAGCATGCAAAAGTTTCAGCGAAGAAGGTGTTAATTTGCAACTATTGTTCCGAAAAGGGAAAAAAGGGTTCCTTTCCTCTTCTATATTGTATATTCTGTTAGGCCTGGTATTGGTTTTGTTCCCCCAAATCACCACCCAGCTCATATGCTATTTATTGGGAGGTATTCTTTGCGTTTACGGCTCAGGCCATATCTTTGGCTATTTTTCAAAAAAGGAACGGGGAGATCTGTTCCGATATGGCCTGTTGGTAGGAATGGTATGCATTTCCATCGGTTTGATTATTCTATTGAATACCGAAGGGGTTATATCCATCCTGCCAATGATATTCGGTCTTTCCATGCTCCTGGGCAGTTTCTTTAAAATTCAGTATGCTCTAAACTTGAAAGAAGCGGGTTACAGCCTTTGGTGGAGCGTTTTGATGATGGGTCTTGTCACGCTCATGCTGGGTATCCTGCTTATATTTAATCCCTTTACGGCAGCCATGACGCTGGTTATCTTTATCGGTATCAGCCTGATGATCGGCGGAGCTACTGATTTGTGGACCTTATCCCGGCTGTTGATGCAGGCAAAGCAAGCAAAAGAGCCGGCAGTCACCGTTGAGAAAGCAGAAAACCCTAAGGCATAAAGGAAAGAGCGAACGGTATCATTTTGCAGTTCATCAAAAATCCGGCTTGATTTCTGTGTTTACGCTTTAAAATTAAACACAATCGAATGAAAAAAAGGAACCTGGATATTTGCCAGGCTCCTTTTTTATGGCTGCATCGTTTTGCAAAATATTCTTTGGTCTAGCCTGAAATAGCCCCCGGCTCCTCCGGTTTGGGCGGGAACATCAGCGTCAGTGCATTCGCCTCGGTGATGGACCACTGTGCACCCAATGCACGCTCCAGCGCCTGAGCTGGCACGAACAGTTCATTTTCATACACTACCAATACCAAATCAGTAAGGTCTACCGGCAAGCCGTCAGACTGGATTTCAATACCGATAATTTGCTGGCTTTCGTCCCGTACATACGTGATACTCAGTACATAGCCGTTTGCCGTGACGCTGTATGCATCCGTCTGGTTTTCTGCCGGAACCGTCTCCCAGCCCATCAGGCGAGTAAGGGTAGTAAAGGGTATCATCCGTTCGCCCTGGGTTCCTTCATAAACTGGAATAGGGGTTCCCAATTCATCCACGAGAGGCGTTTCGGCACCATAGATCCAGATTGAGCTGTCTGCCACAGGCGTATAGGGGGGCAGCGGCGTTTCTGCAGGCGCTTGGGTGGGTGTCTGTGCTGGCTGCTCGGAAGGCACTTCTGTGGGTGCCTCTGTCGGCACATCTGCAGACGTTTCCGTTGGTACATCTGTAGGCACTTGCGTAGGTACATCTGTAGGCACTTGCGTAGGTGCAACCGTTGCCGTGTAAACAGGCGTTGGCGTAGGGGAAGGCGTTACTGCCGGTGTTGGCGTAGGCGTTGGAGCAGTCGTTGGGCTTGGGGACGGGCTTGGCGTTACATCTACAGGGGCCAGAACCACATCAGCGCTTTCGTAGAGAATGGTTAGTGTGCGTTTTCCAGCAATACCATCCTTGGATAGCCCATTATAATATTGGAAACGTTCCACAGATCTGCGAGTCTGGTTGCCAAAGACGCCATCCACCTCTCCGGTGTAATAGCCCAGCTCAGCCAAACGACGCTGAAGCTTTTTCACATCCTCCCCCCGGGAGCCCGTCTGCAGTGTTTTATATTCGGGTGAAGGGGTAATTGTAGGCACAGGCGTAATCGTCGGCATAGGTGTAATCGTTGGCGCCGGTGTCGGCGTCGCCGTCGGAACCGGTGATGCCGTAACAATAGCCGCAGTTGTCGGCACCGCTGTAGCGGTGATTGCAGGCGTCGCCGTTGCCTGCGGCGCAATACTGGGTGCGGGGGCTGTCATAACCGAGGTGGAGTAGACCAGCGACATATACACCAATAGGGCTTTGAGCAGATCCATGGCAGCAACTTCCTTCCACGATTGTTATCCGCTATACAGGTAAACGATGCTAGGATACAAAATCATCCAATTTATCTGAAAGGAGCTTGTTTATATGTGCAAACGCTTTTTCAATTCCTCCTGCAGGGGCTTGTGGGAATGAACGAGATAGAGCATAAAAGCAATAAAGCCGCATGGGAGCATAACAAAGGGGGACCAAGTAACCTGAAGCATCAGGAACATCTGGCTGGAGACAAGAAGTTCTACCGCCAAGGACAGTAAAGCTATCAGCACCAGAATGGTTGCCGGAATTGCCAGTCCCTTTAATAGCTGCTGCCGAATGCTTGCGGCAACACCCAGTGTCATCAAGATCGCCAAAAGGAGCACTGGCAGCACCACAGGCATAAACCAACCTGCCGCCGGCGAAAGCGTTTCAACCAGCAATAAATACCCCATAAGAGAGAAACCGTCTATGGCGATAGTAACATAAAGGCGGTGTTTTTTTACCATAATGGGTACTGCCGTCGCCACCCAGAATAAAAACAGCGCTCCAATGGGGTAAAGCGACCAGGAAATCTTCCCCCCGAACAGCAAGTCAACTATCAGGCAAATGGCTGAAGGAAATAATAATGCCATGCTGATCAGCCCCAAAAGATACCGCCTGTCCAATTGCAGGTTCTGTTCCGGCGACCTGACGGGATATGGTTTGGGGGTTCGCGGATCATAGGGCTGCAAGGGGTTTTGAACCACCGCCTGGCATAAAGGACACCTTTCCAACGCCGGATCCAACTGAACGCCGCAGTTCACACAATACGACATGTTCTCACTCCTGATTGCTCTGCACGGTAATGGGGATGCCCGCCTTTACAAGAAACCTGAGCACTTCCCTCTCCAGGGTAGATTCACGGATATTTCTTGTAAACATCAGCGTCATTTCCCCTTGAAAGCTTAATGCTGCGCAATTACAACGTGCTGCTGCAGCCGCGCCAAGCATGAGTTCAAAATGCTCCGTTTGAGACGCCATCTCCTGTGGAAGCTTTATTTCACCGATATTGGTTAAGGTCGCGGTTACACCACTTTCTCCCACGCGTTTGAAAACACCGTTGATTACTATATTCTTCAGGAAAAGAGGGCAAAGGCGGATGAGAATGTTCCTTTCTGAAGCCACATTGGTCGCAATGCCCGCCATTAGAAATTTTCCATTCAGGAAATGCTTCATAAACGTATGGGTTTGATTCAGCACCTCTAAAAAGGAGTAGTCTCCATACCTGGGATCAATGCCGGGATTTACGAAAAAGGAGAAATTGCGCAGCGTTTGGGTTTTAAAGTATTTGCGCATATTGACCGGCACAGATACTCGAATAGGCAGCTTTTTATCCCGCTTTCCTTCCTGCTGTACCTGGTAAGATGTAAAAATCATCACTGCAACCAGATATTCCGTGATAGTAACGCCCAGTTCTTTCGCGACTTTATGCAGCGCGGCCACCGGCATACGGGCCGCCAAAACATGAAGGGTATGAGGCACCTCCCGTGTAGCCGGCAGGTGATAAGCACCGCCTTCCTCCCTTTTCATCCTGGCGCCGCCGCGTGGCAGGCGCCCATAAGCGTCCTCTGTTTCTTCTTTCACGGGAGGCTGTGCGATATCCAGTATGCCGTCTGTGCTGGGAACATCAATCCCCCGCCTGCGCAGATACTGGGCTGCTAGCGTTTTTAAAAACGTAACGCCACCCGTACCGTCTGATATGGCATGGAAAACTTCCAGGGAAATACGGCACTGGTAATATAATACCCTGAAAAGATATCCGCCATTTTCATTATGGCGCATATGCATGCATGGATGCCCTTCATCCTTTAGGATGGAGAATGGAGAATTGTTCTCTTCCAGATAATACCAAAATATTCCTTTTCGAATGCGAACGGCAAAAGAGGGAAACCTGGGAAGGATATCGTTTACCGCCTGCTGCAAAGATACGGGATCGATTGGATCTTTCAGCACAATGGATACACGAAACAGGCTTGTCCAACGGGAAGTCTTGATTGCAGGATATAGCTTTCCCGCGTTGTCCAAGCGAAACCAGTGCTTTTTTTCCGTTTCCTTTTGCAATGCCATACCTTTTCCTTTCTTCACCAGTTCACACGCCATGATTATAACACGTCTATAGCGATTGGGAAAGCGGCTTGCAAATGAAATAATTCTTGACCGATTCAATCGTGTGGAGGTATGCTAAGTTAGGTATTTGAATTCTTCAGAATATAGGAGGTGATGCTTTTGCCATCCTGGAAAAGTCAAGTGCTCCTGGGCACTTTGCGTGCCAACCGCTTTTGGACAGAACGGATCAGCCTTGGCATGATGCATGCCGATGCGCCGCCGGATCAGGTTGCACGTATGCCTATGCTGGGGACGAAAGGAACACCTCTTAATATCGGAAGCATACCTGCCATTCTTGTAAGCCCGAGTCAAGTTGCGGATTCATCCTTTATCATCTTGCACATGCATGGCGGCGCATATGTGTCCGGCGGGTTATTGCAAGCGAGGGTGCTGGCCAGCCATATTGCGGCTGCCAGCGGCATAAAGGTCATTACATTTGCCTACCGTCTTGCCCCTCAGCATCCCTATCCCGCTCAGTTGGAAGACGCACAGGCGGTTTATGCGTATCTTCTTTCTGAAGGATACAACCCACGGCGCATTGCCTTTACCGGAGAAAGCGCCGGAGGAAATCTTGCCTTGGCCTTGGCCTTGAAAATGAAAGCGGACGGCATGCAGCTTCCGGCTGGCATTTTGCTTCTATCACCTTGGGGTGATCCTTTGCAAACGGGAGAAAGCTATCGTACCCTTGAAAATGAGGACCCCACACTGGACCGAGAGACTTTGATGACCTCTGCTTTGCAATTTGCAGGAGGAGACAGGGAACTGTTAAGCACGCCGATGCTTTCCCCTATCCATGCGGATTTTCGGGGATTCCCGCCGGTGCAAATCCATGTGGGAACCAAGGAACTGTTGCTCAGCGACGCGGAAACGCTTGCCGCTGCATTTAAGCGGGACGAGGTACCGGTTTCACTTTTGCGTTGGGAAGGCATGTGTCACGTATTCCAGGTTTTCGGCTTTCAGGAAAGCCGCCTGTCCATAAAAGCTGCCGGATGCTTCCTTCGTCAATTGCTTATTTCAGAAAAGGCACCAGAAACGCTCCTTTGCTAGTCAAATGAAATGCCGCAGCTTTCTCATAGAAGCCGCGGCATTTCCATTCAGCACTTTATTCAATAAGCAAGGGATTACCTCACGCCGCACAAGTCCTTGATGACTTCCCCGGCCAGTATGAGGCCTGCCACAGATGGTACAAATGATATACTGCCCGGTATCTGCCTTCTAACTGTGCAGGAGCGCTTGGTTTCCGGCGGACAGACACAATGATGCTTGCAGCTGAGTTCTTCTGTTTCCATAGGTTCTCTGGCAGGCTCCTTAGAATAGACCACCTTGAGGGAGTAAATCCCCCGCTTTCGAAGCTCGGTGCGCATAACTTTTGCCAATGGGCAAACCGAGGTTTTCGAGATATCCGCTACCTCAAAACGGGTGGGATCCAGCTTGTTTCCCGCACCCATGCAGCTGATGATCGGAACTCCTGCTTCTCTCGCCTTTTCCACCAGTTTCAGTTTTGCAGAAACGGTATCAATGGCATCCACCACATAATCGTACTCCGACAGGTCGAAATCATCTGCATGATCCGCCGTATAAAACACAGGAAAATCTTTCCCCTGGATTTTGGGGTTAATCTCCTGCATGCGCTGCCTCATCACATCCACCTTTTGCTTGCCTATCGTTTTCATGGTAGCGATAAGCTGGCGGTTGATATTAGTCAGGCAGACCCTGTCATCGTCAACCAAATCAATAGAGCCAATGCCGCTTCGTGCAAGAGCCTCCACGCAGTATGAGCCCACGCCGCCGATTCCAAATACCGCTATGCGAGCTTTTGAAAGCTTGCCCATAGCGTCATTCCCCAAAAGCAGTTCTGTCCTTGAAAATGCGTTCAATGATTTTCACCGTTATTTTGCAGAATAGCATCCATTTTTACCTGAATATCAGCCTCGTCCACCCGCATGGCCATAATCGTCTTTTCGATCAATTCTTCCAGCGTCCATCCCAGCATTTCTGCGCCCTGATTGATTACCTGGCGTGAGCAACCGGCCGCAAAGGCAAGCGTTTTAAACTTTTTCATGACGGATTTCACTTCCATATCCTGCACGGATTTGGAAGGCCGCATTCTGGCAACCGCGCCAATCAGCCCGGTCAACTCATCTATAGCAAAGAGGACTTTCTCCATCTCATGCTCGGGCTTTACATCTACCGCAAGTCCATAACCATGGCTGGCCGTGGCATGGATAATTTGCTCATCCAAGTCCTCTTTCATCATGATTTCCTGGCTTTTTATGCAATGTTCTTCCGGATACAACTCAAAATCCAGGTCATGCAAAAGTCCCACGATACTCCAGAATTCCTTCTCTTCCTCATATCCCAGCGTTTGGGCAAGCGCCTTCATGACGCCTGATACCACCAAGGCATGCTGCAGATGGAACGGTTCTTTGTTATAACTGGTAAGCAAATTCCAGGCCTGTTCATAGGTAGGGCGCATATGGTTCTTCCTCCTGTATTACCCTGGCCGCCTAAAAGCGCCGGGACAAAACATTATCATTGTACAGTATATACAAAAACCCCTCTTTGGGAAAGGGGTTTTGGCGTTTTATGTCTCTCCGTCTATTCATATAAGCTGTCTGCCCCTAAATCGCTGGGAAATTGAACAGAAAATGTACTGCCTTCCCCAGGCCTGCTCTTCACCTGAAGGCTGCCCCCATAGTTTTGCGCAATGTGTTTGACGATAGAAAGCCCAAGGCCTGTACCGCCGGTCTGCCTGCTATGGGATTTATCTATCCGGTAAAAACGTTCAAAAATCCGGGTCAAATACTGCTCCTCCATGCCGATGCCGTCATCCTCCACAGAAAGGAACGACTCGGCCAAGTGTATGGCTACATGTCCTGTAGGCTTCCCATAGCGAATGGCGTTATCCACCAAATTGTAAATCAATTCCCATATCTCCCGGGAAGCTGCCCAAACGTAGCCCGTGCCATCCATGGCAAGGGTAATGTTTCGGGCTTTTGCCAAGGGCTCCAACGCCTGGATCACATCTTTCGCAAGGGGCTGCAGGGCTACCCTTTCCAGTTTTTCAGGCTGCTTGCTTTCGGCTTTGCTCAAGCGCAGAATATCATTGATGATGTTCAGCAGCCTGTCACTTTCCGAAACGATACGCTGCAGGTACAGCTTCTGCTTTTCCTGGTCAGAGACCATGCCTCCTGCTAAAAGCTCGGCAAAACCCTTGATGGAAGTCAATGGGGTTTTCAATTCATGAGAGGCATTGGCAACAAAGTCCGTACGCAATTGTTGTGTTTTACGGACTTCCTCAAAATCGTATTTTAATTTCTCGATCAGATAGCTGATATTACCTAAAATAGGCTGAACTTCTTCCTCCACATCTTTGGTATCCAGGTACAGACTCTTCTCATCCCCTCTATCCAGAAGCAAATCGTTGATGCGGATGAAAAGTTTTGTTACCCGAAGGCCAAGATAACGGGTAAACAGCGGCACCGCCGCAAGCAATATCAGGCACAAAAAAGCAAGAACCGGCACAAGGGGCTGCAAATATGTCAAAGTTGTGGCCGTAGGATAACTCAAACGCAAAATTAGTCCATCTGATACCATTTGGGCGGCATACAGCATTTGAATTCCGGTTGTGGCGCTTTTTCGGACATCCGTTCCCACTTCTCCCGCCATTGCCTGCCGAATCTCCGGCCGGTCGCCATGCGGCACCATTTCATCCGCTGCCGCCACGCTGTCGGATAACACGAGCCCTTGCGTGTCAAGTAAAGTGACTCTTAAGTTTTCATCCTCTGCGGCAATGCTCCTGGCAAGCCGGTCAAGGTCTTTCGATTCATCCTCCGACAGCATTACCCGTGCCATATTGATAAGAACCCGAAGGTTTTTTTCCACAGTGCTGCGCTGCACTTTGGAAAATACAAGTATACAACCAGTTAAAAGCACCAGCATGATGGTAAGCGCCCCGGCATAGCACGCGATTTTTACATACCGCTTCATGCCCTTTTCAATCCTTCTTCATCCGGTAGCCGTAGCCGCGGACTGTTTCAATATATCGGGGATTATCCGCACTGTCTCCCAGCTTCATGCGCAGGGAACGCACGTGAAAATCCACCGTACGGGTGGTTTCCCCACTGAAATCGTACCCCCATACATTCTCCAAAAGCCGGTCACGACTCACCACAAAGCCGGCATGGCGGCAAAGGTATTCCAGCAGTTCCAGCTCTTGATGCGTCAGTTTGATGGGCAGGTTGTCTTTTTTTACTTCTTTTTTGTCAAAATCCATGGTCAGGTCTTTCAGGCGGATAACGCTTCCCCCATCCTCCATGCGGCGAAGCGCCGTCTTAACCCGGGCCTGCAATTCCAATACGCCAAAGGGTTTGGTGATATAATCCTCCGCGCCCATTTCCAGACCCCGCACCTTGTCCAATTCTTCGCCCTTGGCCGACAGGATAATCACCGGCACATTAGCCGTCTCCGCCGTTTCCTTCCATGTTTTCAAAATGGACCAGCCATCCTTGCCGGGCAGCATGATATCCAAAAGCAGTAGTTGCGGCGCTTCCTGCCGAATCTTATCCCACAGTTTGTCCGCATCAGTCATGAGCTGGGCCTCATGACCTGCAGCGCCCAACGTCGCGGCAATCAATTCACCGATATTTTCATCATCTTCCACGATATATATTTTAGCCATTGCCTTCTCCTTTACAGAATTTTTCTATTTTTGTGTTCTCCGGTCATGGCAAAGATTACCCACTCGGCAATGTTTTGAGCATGGTCTCCAATGCGCTCCAGATATTTTGCAATCATCAGCTCATCCATCTTCTGGCTGGAACAGGTCGGGTCTTTTGCAATATCATCCGCAAGGTCCTTACGCACCTGCATGAAAAGACGGTCTATCTCGTCATCTGACTGGATCACCGCCTCAGCCAGCATTTTGTCTCCCGACTGAAACGCATGGATCGCCTCATTTACCATAATAACACATTTTTCCGCCATCGTGTAGAGTTGAGCCGGCCTGGCGTTGGGTTTTTCCCCCAAATGCAAGACTATTTCTGCAATATCCGCCCCTTGGTCACATATGCGTTCCATGTCTGTAATCATTTTGAGCGCCGTGGAGATGGTTCGGAGGTCTTTGGCCACAGGCTGCTCCGACAAAAGAATCAAGAGGGACTTTCGCTCGATGGACAATTCCAGTTCATCGGCAATATGGTCGTTTTCATAAACCTTTCGTGCAAGTGCCTGGCTGCCCGTGCGCAAGGCCTCCATGGCGTTGGACAGGGTATCTTCAATGAAAAGGCTCATTTGCTTAAGTTCTTCATTCAATTCCCACATTTCCCGTTCAAACTTATTGCGCATCATCCGAACCTCCCTGTAATATAGTCTTCTGTCTTCTGTTTTTGCGGATGAGAGAACAGGGTCAGCGTATCGTCAAACTCCACCATTTCACCGTGGAGAAAGAATGCCGTCCGGTCGGATATGCGCGCAGCCTGCTGCATGTTATGCGTAACAATGACAATGGTGTATTGGGTTTTTAGTTCGTTCATCAAGTCTTCAATGCGGCTGGTGGAAATGGGGTCCAAGGCGCTGGTGGGCTCATCCATCAAAAGCACCTCCGGGGAAACTGCAAGCGCCCGCGCAATGCATACCCGCTGCTGCTGGCCGCCGGACAGGCTCATGGCGCTTTTTTTCAGGCGGTCTTTCACCTCATCCCAAATGGCGGCCTGGCGTAGGCTTTTTTCCACCGTTTCATCCAACAGGTCCTTTTTGCGGATACCGTGCGTTCTTGGTCCATAGGCGATATTGTCATATATACACATGGGAAAGGGATTCGGCTTTTGAAATACCATGCCTACCCTGCGACGCAAATCCGTTACGTTCAACTCATGATAGATATCTTGGCCATCCAGCAATGCTTTTCCTTCCACCTTGCACCCTTCCACCAAATCATTCATCCGGTTCAGAATTTTGAGCAGGGTGGATTTTCCACAGCCTGAGGGGCCTATCAGGGCCGTGATTTCATTTTCCGCTATAGAAAAGGATACATCCTTTAATGCCTGGAAGCTTCCATAATACAGATTGATATTTTTAAGCTCGATTTTCATCAAACTTTCCCGCCTTTTTACTAAAGTATTTAGTCAGCAAATTAATCGCCGTCACCAGCACCAGCAGAACCACACCGGCCACAAAGGCAACATTGCGCCCCTCCATGCCCCCATCCCGGGTGGAGATATACATGTGCACGGCCAGCGTCCGGCTGGAATCCATCAGCGTACCCGGCATTTTTGCCACGCTGCCCAAGGTGAAGATCAGCGCCGCTGTCTCCCCTACGATGCGGCCGACGCTCAGCACCATGGCAGACAGGATGCCTCTTGCCGCCGCAGGAATCACAATCCGCATCACTGTGCGTAATTTTCCTGCGCCCAAGCCGAAGCTGCCTTCCCGGTATAAATCAGGCACGGACAAAATGGATTCTTCAGAGGTGCGGATGATGGTAGGCAGTACCATGATAGACACCGTCAAAATACCAGACAGAAGCGAGTAGCCCATCTTTAGTGCTGTTCCGAAAAACAGCGCGCCAAAAAGCCCGTAGATAATGGAGGGAATCCCCGCCAATGTTTCGGTAGCCAGGCGGATGATGCGTACCAGACGGCTGCCCTTTTTTGCGTATTCGCATAGGTAAATGGCACAACCCAGTCCAAGAGGCGCAGAAATCAGCAAAGACAAGGCTACCAGAATCAGCGTTGTCACAATGGCAAAGCTCATGGAGGGATTATCCGAGGAATATGGGCCAAACAGCAAATCCCAGCTTATATAAGGTACTCCACCGATAAAAATGTAGGTCACGATCCACAAAAGCACTCCTATGGTAAGAAGGATGGCAACCCAGCACAGAATGGTCAGAATTTGCGACTTAGCTTTTCTCACGCCGCGCGCCTCCTTTCGTCATATATCCCAGAGAAAGATTCAGCACAAGGATAAACACAAACAAGACAGCTCCGGTAGCAATGAGCGCATCATAATGCAGCCCGCTGGCATAGCTCATTTCCGATACGATATTTACCGTCAGTGTCCGCACGGATTTAAAAATGGAGGAGGGCAAAATGTTACTGTTTCCCGCCACCATGCCAACCGCAATGGTTTCTCCGATGGCCCGGCCCATACCCAATACCAAAGAGGTTACAATTCCCCGGCCGGCGGCAGGTACAAGCACGCGAAAAGCGGCTTCAGCATGGGTTGCTCCCAGTGCGATGGCTCCATCATAGTAGGCTGAAGGCAGCGCCCGTATGGCATTTTCGCTGACAGTGATGATAGTGGGAAGGATCATGATTGCCAGCACTATGGATGCCGCTAAAACGCTGTTTCCGTTGCCGGGAAAATGCTCCGCAATGAACGGGACAATGATCATCATCCCGAAAAATCCATAGATGATGGACGGAATCCCCGCCAGGAGCGACACACCCTGAGACAATACCCCGTAAATCCGCTTCGGGCAGAATTTCGCCAAAAAAATTGCCGAAAGAAGTCCAACGGGTACACCTAAAATGAGGGAACCTCCGGTTACATAAAGACTGCCGATGATCATGTACAAAATTCCGAACTGCTGTGGCTGGTTATTAGGCTTCCAGGCCGTGCCGGTGAGGAATTTGATGACCCCAATTTCCCGAAGCGCAGGCCATGCGCCGCCAAAGATGAACAGGCACATGCATAGCACTGCCGCCACCGAGACAAGGGAGGAAAGGAAAAACAGTGCTTTGCTTCCTCTTTCCAGCCATACGCGCTTTTTCATGTAAATTCGCGTCTCCTACACTTTCTTCTTTTATTCTTATACGTCTATATTGTATGAGAAACTTGTTTTTGATCGATAAGGCGATTGTAAGATGTAAGAAAGAAACATAATCCGGCAAGATCAAAAAAGAGGCGGCAACGCTTGCCGTCTCTTTGAATCAATGTATTTTTGTTTTTGTTATTTCGCCGCAGTTACGGCATCCCAGGTGCGGATTTCCCCGGTAAAGATGGCGGTGATCTGCTCGCTGCTCAGGGCGCTTACATCATTTTGATTATTGACAACCACCGCGATACCATCATGAGCGAACACGCTGGGCTCCAGAACCGCCGCTTCTTCTTCCTTCAGTTCGCGGCTGGACATGCCGATGTCTACTTTGGCTTCCGTCACATCTTTGATGCCGGCGGAAGAACCGTTGTAGGTGATTTCAATCGCCACCTCGGGGTTCAGGGCAGAATAGGCTTCCTTCAGCTTTTCGATGACCTTCTCTACGGAGGTGGAGCCGGACAATGTCAATTTGCCGCTAAGCCCTACAGCCGCATATTCGGGAGCATCTTCTACAGCGTTAATATAGCCATTGCCAGAAACAATTTCCTGGCCCTGCGCAGAAGCCACGAAGGCGATGAAATCTTTCGCAAGTGTATTTTCTGATGATTTGGGCAGCGCCAGTACAAAAGGCCGGGAAATTTTATACGCACCGGCTTTCACATTCTCCACGGTGGCTTCCACATCATCTACAGAAACAGCCTTCACCTTGTCGGTGACAGCGCCCAAGGAGGTGTAGCCGATGGCGTACTGGTCTACTTCCACTTTGGAGGACACTTCGTCGGTAGAGCTTACAAGAACTGCTTCCGCAAAAAGACGATCTTCCGTAACATCGCCGTTTTTGACCAGAATTTTCATCAGCTCGTCAAAGGCGCCACGGGTACCGGAGCTGGCTTCACGGGAGATCACGGTAATTTCCTGGGATTTGTCAAACGCTTGCGCCATAGCGGGAAGGGCAAAGGCTAAAACCATCAGTAGGCTTGCTGCAATCAGAGCGGTCTTCTTCATACTTTTCTTCTCTCCTCACATCGTCTTTCATTTGGTACGATGCAAGTATAAATCTTCACTGTGTGGAGCAATCCAGCACTTTGTAATCATCCGGGAAGAAAAAGAAAGCATGTTGAAAGAGAAAGGCCCTACGCCAAGCAGGGAAGCTTTTGCCTTTATTAGCTTCCTCGACCGGCATAGGGCTGGTTTAATTATGAGATTGCTCCTCAATACACTTTACATCATTATCAAAGAGAAATGCCATGGCACCGAAAGTCTTCCTTCAGCGCAGTCAAGTCCCCCGTAAACACATGACCGGACATGCCCAATTTGCGTCCGCCTTCCACATTCGCGGGATTATCGTCAACAAAAAAGCATTCTTCCGGAATCAAGTGATAGGTATCAAACAGAATTCTATAAATTTTTTCATCCGGCTTCAGTACCTGGTGAAAGGCGGAAACCACCTTGCCATCAAAGTATTGAAGTGCCTCGAATTCTTTTTCATATACAGAGAAACGAACGCTTGCATTGGACAATAAATACAAGCCGTATCCCTTTGCCTTCAGTTCCTTCACCAATTGCAGCATGCGAGGGTCCTCAGGCATATACTCATGCCAGTGATTGGATATCTCTTCAACAACTTTGTGCAACCGTTCAGGAAGCCGCTTTTTCCACTGTTCCAGCGCTCCTTCATAGGTGATGGTTCCTTGGTCCAGCGCCACCCATTCTTTCTCTCCGAACATTTCTCCCGCGATCCATTCGGCATCCTTTTCATCATTAACGTAAGCACGGATGCAAAGCATAGGGTTGAAGTCGCGTAATACATTCCCCATATCGAACACGATATTGCGAATCATAGCATCCTCCTTGGTGCGAATGGGTCTATTATACATCATACAGCACGCTTGTTCAAATGAAAAACGCTTTGCATGGATTGATAAAGCAACGGAAACACTGGCTTTGATTGACATGGATGAACTTTGCGCTATACTGATGCTGTTACTACATTGATAGACGGAGGTGCTGTATGGACTTGTTTGATATCATAGGCCCTGTGATGATCGGCCCATCCAGTTCCCATACTGCCGGAGCAGCCCGCATTGGCAGGATTGTCCGGAGGCTTCTGAAAAAGCAGCCCGCCCGGGTTGAAATTGGCTTTCATGGGTCGTTTGCCAAAACGTATCAAGGCCATGGCACCGACCGCGCGGTGGTGGGAGGCCTTTTGGACATGGACGTGGATGATCCCCGCCTTCGAGACAGTCTGACCCTGGCCAAGGATGCAGGCCTTGACATCACTTTCCATACCATCGCCTTGCGAAATGCTCACCCCAATACCATCGTTATAGACGCCTATACCCAGGAGGGCCACCACGTCTCAATCCAGGCGGCTTCTACGGGCGGCGGGAATATAAGGGTTCAGTCCATGAACGGGCTGGAGGTAGGCTTTTCCGGGACGGAAAACACAATCATCATTCAGCACCGCGACGCGCCCGGTGTGATTGCCAAGGTTAGCGGCCATATCGCCCAGCAGCACATAAATATCGCCACCATGCGGGTATTCCGGCGGCGCGTGGGCGCAGAAGCAATTATGGTGCTGGAAGTGGATGGATCCCCACCACCCGTGTTGTTGCAAGCGCTGGAAGAATCGCCTGAAATACAATCCGTCGTTTTTTTGGAAAAGAGGTAGCTTATGGACTATACCATGACGGAGCTCATCCATGCCGCAAAGGGCAGCAGCATAGCCGCAGTTGCCAAGGCATTACAGGCGGAGGACAGCGGCTTATCTTTGCAAGAGGTGGAACAAAAAATGGCCCGCCAATTGCAAGCCATGCATGAATCAATAGCGTCCGGGCTGAATCCTGACCTCCGCTCCGTATCGGGCATGGCTGGCGGCCAAGCCGCAAAAATGCATGCAGCCATACAAAATAGGAAAGCACTTTCCGGTACGCTCCTTGGGAAAGCCATTGCTTATGCCCTGGCCGTGGCGGAATGCAACGCCTGCATGGGCAAGATCGTGGCAGCGCCCACAGCGGGAGCATGCGGCATATTGCCCGGAGCGCTTTTTTCCGCCCAGAAAGACAAGGGGTATTCCGATGCGGCGCTGGTGGATGCACTATTTACCGCAGCTGCAGTAGGAAGCGTCATTGCCCAGGAGGCTACCATTTCCGGCGCGGAAGGCGGATGCCAGGCTGAATCCGGAAGCGCGGCTGCCATGACGGCAGCGGCGCTGGTTGAGCTTTCGGGAGGCACGCCGCAAATGGCTGCGGATGCCTGTTCCTTTGCGCTGATGAACAGCATGGGCCTGGTGTGCGACCCGGTCGGCGGGCTTGTGGAAGTGCCTTGCGTATACCGCAATGTAGGTGGCATCGCCAATGCCATTACTGCGGCAGAAATGGCGCTGTGCGGCATCCGCTGCCCCATCCCTCCCGATGAGGTCATATTGGCCATGAAGGAAGTGGGCGACGCCATGCCTTCTTCCTTGCGGGAGACCGGCGAAGGTGGATGCGCTAATTGTCCCTCCATGCGGGCAAAGTTTCGAATATAGCGAAAATCGCCGCTGCACATTTGGAGCGGCGGTCAAACTGTCAAAAAACCCCTGGGAGGTGTCGGAGGGGCGCCCCCCTCCGACTGTAAATCCGAAGCCAGCGACATGTGCGGTGGCTTCGGAAGCCTTGCGCAGCAAGGTTTCCTTACAGCTTGCACCGACCGTGAGCATAGCTCACAGGTGAAGGCTGCAGACTGGAAAAAGAGGCGTAGCCACTTTTTCGACACGCTGACCGCCGCTTCACATTTGGAGCGGCGGTTTTTAAGGCAAAAGGGCTTAATAGTTTTCTGCCTTCACTTGGAAGAAAGCCTGGGGATGGCTGCAGACAGGGCAAATATTGGGCGCTTTTTTCCCAATAACGAGATGCCCGCAATTGGCACACTGCCAAATAGCGTCACCTTCTTTGGAAAAGACCATGCCGCCTTCGACGTTGCTCAGCAATTTCAAATACCGCTCTTCATGGGTTTTTTCAATTTTAGCAACCTGCTCAAACAGGAACGCGATATGATCAAAGCCCTCTTCCTTGGCTTCCTTGGCAAAGTTCGCATACATATCGGTCCATTCGTAGTGCTCCCCCGCCGCGGCATCTTTCAGGTTTGCATCGGTCGCAGGAACTGCTCCGCCATGTAAAAGCTTGAACCAGATCTTAGCATGTTCCTTCTCGTTGTTTGCCGTTTCAAGAAAGAGTTCACCAATCTGCTCATAGCCATCTTTTTTTGCTTGCGAAGCATAGTACGTATACTTATTACGGGCTTGAGACTCTCCTGCAAATGCGGCCATCAGGTTTGCTTCCGTCCGGGTTCCTTTTAATTCTTTCATTGCTTTTTCCTCCTTCAGATATCTATGATATTTCAAGGGCGTAAGCCCTGAAATTCAAATGTTTTGCCGTCTTTCCCGACATGATTGGCACAAGCCGCGAAACAGCACTTCCTGATCCTCCACCAAAAATCCATACCCCTCTAAAAGCTGCTGCATACCGTCCGCCTGATGGCGCATTTCTATATCCAGTATGCGGCCGCACTCTTTACATTGGGCATGAAAGTGGCCGACGAAGCATCGGTCAAACCGCACTGCGGTGTCCATTAATTGTAGTCTGCGTATTTCCCCTTTGTCCGCCAGCAAGTTGAGGTTTCGGTAGACCGTAGCCTTGCTTATATGGGGATGCTCTTTTGAAATCATCTCATATATTTCATCCGCTGTGGGATGCATGAGATTACGCACCGTTTCCAGAACCAGGTTCCGCTGGATCGTATTCCGTCCGCCAGCCATGAAAATCATCCTTAATAGGAACTTGTCTCATTTGATATTGTATATCATTTTAAACAATCTGTCAATTTCCATCCATGTATCAGCTTATCCAGTTTCCCATATTTTCTGGAAGCGCTTGAAAGCCTTGAACATCATACAGGGAAAGTGCACCATGTCCGCCGCATATCAGGCAGGGACTGCCCCGTTCAACTGCCAGGTTTTCAGCCATCGCTTGAATGTCCTTGCGCATCTTGGACGCTTTGCGTGAATCCACATTCACGCTGCGCATCAAGTAAGGCGCAATGGCATGAAAAGACTGCAATTCACTGGTAAATCCCTTTACATTCAGGAAATTGTCACCGGTGAACAGGACACCCAGCTTGCGGGATACAAAGATTTCTTCCCCGTATACATGGCCTCCGCTGCCTTCCAGAATATCAAATTGCACATCGCCAATCGAAAGCTTCCCGATTGGAAGAAGCTCATCATGTTCCTGCGGCGCATCTTCTCCATAAATAACAGCTTGCGTAAGCTTCGGTGGAATATACCCGGATATCATACGGCTCAATTTACTGTAGCCAAAGCAAAAGGCCTGCAGTTCCCGATAATCCCGGATACCCAGCTGTTGGCGGCGGATGCTGTCCGCGCTTTTCTGATTCAAGACAAGCGTTGCCTCCTGTTCCAGGTGGGATAAAAGCCCGCAATGGTCCACATCCGCGTGAGTGATATATAGCCGCTTTTTGCATGCATCCCAGTCAGGGCATAATGCGTGCAGCACCTTTTTCATTTCAGGATAGTAAAGCGCATACCCCGAATCAATCAGAACGATTTCCTCATCTGTTTTCAATATGTAGGTGTTGCTGCCGCAAACCGGCTCAATGGCATGCAGTGTCACCTTCTGTGTCAGGTGCAAAGTTCTTAGCCGATATTGAAAACGATCCCCTTGATGGCCGGACACAAAATGCAGAAATTTTCTGATATGCTCAAAGACAGTGGCTGGGTTTTCATTGGTGCGCTGAAGCATTTGCAGCACCCGGTTGGCCTCGGATATAAATTCCAAAAGCTGATCCTGGGGCAATTGAAGGCTTTCTTTGGCTTCATTAGCCAGATTCAGATAAAAAATGGAGTTATCCGGGCAATTGCCTGGCCCGCTGTAGCCTGTCACCTTAACGGGATACATTTCCCCAATCTGATTGAGCAAGCGATTGATAAGGCCCGGATTATCCATAAGCAACCCCATGGCAAAATCCTGATAATCCCCGGATTCTTCTATAGAATTGATATAAGATATATTAATCTCAAAGCGATTAAGAATTTCCAGCACGGGAATGAGCGCTCCTGCTTTGTCTGGTATTCTGATTTCAATCATCACCACGTTGATTTCAGGCAGCTTTCCGCTGAGATAGCCTATTTCGTCCAATTCGTGACCGATACATTTCAGCGCCTCCTCCGACGCTTCCACATCAATGAAAAGGGTATGCAAATCAACCGCTTTGTTATAACTTACCCGAACGATATTCCCCTGGTGCTTGGCAATGATTTTGGCTGACACCAGAAAAGCCCCCGTCCGGTTGGGTGTGATGGTAACAAAAGTCTTGCGCGGCATAGCATTCTCCAATCAGATTTCTTATACTCCATCATGTAAATTCTTTGAGATATTCGCTTCATCCAACCGATATCCTGTTTTTAGCGTGTTTTTCTTTGATTCGCACAAATGGGATGCAGGAAAGCAGCTGCCATTGTCGAATCACGGGAAAACATGCCTTTTCATGACTTTTGTTTGTGAGGTAACGTTTATGCTCCATAGGCCTATCATTGGTGTAACAGGTCATATTTCCAAGGATCATCCCAATTTAAGCATAACAAGCAGCTATATGGAAGGCTTGTTTGCCTGCGGCGCATTCCCGGTTTTGCTGCCGATTGCGGGAGAAGAAGCACTATGGGCTCAGGCAGCCCGGGAGATGGACGGCTTTCTGTTTTCCGGCGGTGTGGATGTGGAACCGTCCCGTTTTGGGGAGGAAACCATGTGCGATTGCGGCGAAATCAGCCCTCAGCGGGATGCCATGGAAATCGCACTGCTTCAAAAAGTATTGCCAACAAAAAAGCCGGTGTTTGGCATTTGCCGCGGAATCCAATTGCTGAATATTGCACTGGGTGGCACGATCTATCAAGACATCTATGCCCAGAATGCGCAAAGCTATCCCCAGCTCCATTCGCAAAAGATGCCGGATTATCTTCCCTGTCATGATGTAATGATTGAGGAAGGGAGCCTCCTTTACGGGATTGTCCATACGCTTCGCTTGCCTGTAAACAGCCTTCACCATCAGGCAGTGAAAGACTGTGCCCCTGGCCTTATTCCTATCGCCAGATCTTCTACAGGTCTTATCGAAGCATTGGAAAAAAAGGATCATCCTTTCTTTTTAGGGGTGCAATGGCATCCGGAACGAATGTGGAAGAACGATGAAGCCGAAAAAGCCATTATGCAGGCCTTTGTATCTGCCTGCATGGATAGCAAAGCAAAATGAAGATTCACATTACGCATTGATTCATAAGGAGGATTTTACGATATGGAACAAATGATTACGTTGGATTTACTACAGCGCATGAATGACCGTTTTGAACAATCTTTCGAAGGCAAACTTTCCCGCAATGCTGTCACCCGTTCGGGCCTTGCCGCTTCCGCCGCAGATTATGCCATGGAACGGCGGATGCGTTATTCCTTTTCTCTGGAGGTAGAGGTAGGAAAGGTCACCAATCAAAAAAGCAGCGGCCGCTGCTGGATGTTTGCAGCGCTCAACACCATGCGGTTTGAAATCATGAAAAAGCTGAACCTGGAAACGTTTGAATTGTCCCAGAGCTATCCGCTGTTTTATGATAAATTGGAAAAATCCAATTATTTTTTGGAAAACATTCTTACTTCCCTGGATGCACCCCTGGATGGCCGCTTGGTGGCCTTCCTGCTGCAATCCCCCGTTCAGGATGGCGGCCAATGGGATATGTTCCGGTCCTTGGTGGAAAAATACGGCGTTGTTCCAAAAGACCAGATGCCTGAAACCTTTCACTCCAGCAACACCGGCTTAATGAACAAATTCCTAACCCTAAAGCTGCGTCAATTTGCCTGTGAGCTTCGCACGGCCCATGAAGAAGGCGAAAGCCTTGCGAATTTAAGGGCAAAAAAAGAATCCATGCTGGCGGAAATCCATCATATGCTGTGCGTATGCCTGGGCACGCCTCCCACTGCTCTTTCCTTTGAAGTAAGGAACAAGGACAAGGCGTTTCACCGGGCGCAGATGACACCTGTGGAATTTTTCCGTACTTATGTGGGCTGGAATCTTGCGGACTATGTAAGCCTTATCCATGCCCCCACCAAGGACAAGCCCTATGAAAGAATGTATACGGTAGACCGGCTGGGTTCTGTGTTCGGCGGTGCATATCCCGTGCGCTATCTGAACTTGCCTGCAGAACAGCTCAAAGAAGCAGCCATCCGGCAATTGCAGGACGGCCATCCCGTTTGGTTCGGCTGCGACGTGGGCCAATGGCTCCACCGGGAATGGGGCTGCATGGATACAGCTGCTTTTGATTTTGCGGGTGTACTGGGTACCGCCTTCCCTCTTACCAAAGCGCAAAGGCTGGATTACGGGGAAAGCGTCATGACCCACGCCATGGTATTTGCAGGGGTTAACCTGGACGAAAATGGAAAACCTGATCGCTGGAAAGTGGAAAACAGCTGGGGCGATAAATCCGGCAACGAAGGCTGGTATATCATGTCCGACGATTGGTTCAGCGAATACACCTACCAGGTGGTGGTGCATAAGAAGCACCTCACTAACCGCCAGCTTGAACTGCTTTCCCAGGAGCCCATCATCTTAAAGCCCTGGGACCCCATGGGTTCCCTGGCGACAGTTCTATAATGATTGCTCGAAAAGGAGTGCTACCTATGGCCCATGACGAAACCAAATGCCTCCATTCCGGTTACACCCCTGAAAACGGCGCCCCCCGTGTGATGCCCATCGTGCAAAGCACCACGTATGTATTTGACACCACTGCCCAAATCGGCGCTCTTTTCGATATGCCCACTGCCCATATGTATTCAAGGTTTTCCAATCCCACTGTGGAGGCAGTGGAAAAAAAGATTGCCGATCTGGAAGGCGGCGTGGGGGCTATGTGTACCTCGTCCGGACAGGCGGCATCTCTGTTGGCCATTCTCAACCTGTGCAAAAGCGGGGACAGTTTTGTCAGCACTTCCACTATTTACGGCGGTACGGTAAACCTGTTTGCCGTTACCCTAAAGCGGCTGGGTATTGAATGCATTTTTGTGGATGCCGGCGCGGACGAAGAAACCATTCAAAAAGCGTTCAAGCCCAACACCCGTGCTGTTTTCGGAGAAACCCTTGCCAATCCCGCCTTGGCTGTATTGGATATTGAAAAATTTGCAGCCATTGCGCACAAGAACGGGTTGCCATTAATTATTGACAACACCTTTGCGACGCCCATACTCTGCAAGCCCTTCTCCTTTGGGGCAGACGTAATCATCCATTCCACCACCAAGTATATGGATGGGCATGCGCTGCAAGTGGGCGGCGTCATAGTGGATGGCGGTACATTCAACTGGGCAAACGGAAAATTTCCTGAATTTACGGAGCCGGACGATTCCTATCACGGCGTTGTCTATACCCGGGATTTTGGCAATATGGCTTACATCGTAAAAGCCCGGATGCAGCTCATGCGGGATTTCGGAGCTTATCCTGCAGCACACTCCGCATTTTTGCTGAACCTGGGGCTGGAAACCCTTCCCGTTCGCATGAGGCAGTATTGTGAAAACGGCCTTGCCGTGGCGAAGTATTTGCAATCTTCCCCTATGGTGGAATCGGTGCGCTATGCCGCGCTACCGGGGGATAAATATCACGATCTGGCGAAAAAATACCTGTCCAAGGGTACCTGCGGCGTGATTTCTTTTGTGATTAAGGGCGGCAAGGAAACCGCGGTGCGGTTTATGGATGGATTGAAGCTGGCTTCCAAGGAGGTCCATGTGGCGGATATCCGCACCTGTGTATTGCATCCTGCCAGCGCCACCCACCGGCAATTGACGGAGGCGCAGCTCATCGCCGCAGGAGTCAACCCCGGCCTTATCCGCATTTCTGTAGGCCTGGAGCACATCGACGACATTCTTAACGATATTCAGCAAAGTCTGGAATCGCTGTAAACCATCAAATGGGGCACACAAAAGGCGCTATGCTCACGCTCGGGCACAGCGCCTTTTCGTTTTATAACCGTTTTTCTAAATCAGTTCCAACAGTCCGCTTCCCGCATCCATCCGGCAGGATGCGCCTAAGGGCAGCGTGATCTTGGGGCTGCAATGGCCTGCCTGCAGGTCACCTACTATCGGCTTTCCGCAGGGCATCACTACATCCCGGATGATCTCCTCCAAGGTGAGGCTGTATTCCGGATATTCTTCCACACAGTCCGTAAACGCTCCCAGTACGATACCTGAGCAATCATCAAACTTGCCGCCCAGGCGAAGTTTGGAAAGCATCCGGTCAAGGCTGTAAAACTTCTCGCCGATGTCCTCCAGGAAAAGGACTTTTCCTTTTGTATCAAGATCATAAGGCGTGCCCATGGCAGCAGCTACCAGCGTAAGGTTTCCGCCCACCAATTGGCCCTCCGCTTCGCCTTTTTGGATGCACTGAAGGGGTACGCCCTTTGGATTTTCGATTCTGCCCAGGGGGCTATCCATCATCAATGCCCGCAGGAGGCTTTCCCGGGAAAAGCTGTCGGCTTCCGGGGACAAATCATCAGAGGATGGCATGGGACCGTGAAACGTAACCAGGCCGCAGCGCATATTCAGCGCAATGTGGACGGAAGTAATATCGCTATAGCCGATAAACGGCTTGGGATTTTTGCGGATCAGGTCATAATCAAGCCTATCGAGTATACGAAGCGTACCATACCCTCCCCGGACACAGTACACCGCATCAACATTAGGGTCTGCAAACATGCGGTTAATGGCATCAGCCCGCACCTGATCAGGGCCGGACAAATATCCATAAACCTGGCCCACGCTTTCATCCAATTTCACTTGAAAGCCAAGGCCCTTTACCTTATCCGCAATCAGCTCCACATTTTCCCGGGTGCTCGGGCGCATAGCGCCGGAAACGCCTATAAGACCAATGGTATCTCCCTTTTTCAGGGGTTTGGGGTAAATCATGCGGCACGCTCCTTACAAGCAAAACAGCAGAAATTTAAGCACATCCATATACGCATCCGCTTCATAACGCACGGTACGTGAATCCACCTGAACACAGCCCGGATAAAAACTGTTGCGGTACGCCAAATAGTGCTCTTTATAATTGATCTCAACTGTAAAATGGTCCGGCAGTGGAAATTGACACATTTTCGGGTCCAGCGCCATGGCCTTTTCAGCCGTTTCCCGGATACGGCGGACCGCCAGCGCAGGATGGATAGAGACGGAACCATTTCCAAGGCCTTCGTTTACCGGTACGGTGAGGATGTTGGGGTTCATGGTTTTCACCCATTCGCACAGCATCTTATCCCCCGTCACCATCAGCACCGGCACCTTCAGCATAGCTGCCGTGAGGCTGTTGAGCATCAGCTCAGGGGCCAGGATGCCGTTGATCTTAACGTGGTTGTTCTGGGTGTTCATGGTATGGGACAAAGGATTCCCGTTCATGGCGGCGCCGGAATGGTAGCCGGTGAACAGGACGCCATCAAAGGTTTCATCCAGTCCAGCCATCATGATATAGGGGTTACGGGCCCAGCCGCGAAACAGCCGTGCTTTTTCCGGCAGTGCTTCAGGATGGATGTTTCTGGCGGAATCATGGGCATCCTTTACAAGAATCTCATCTGCGCCTCCTGCCAGTACCCCTTCGCAGGCCGCTGCCACTTCCCTGGTCATCTGATCTGCAAAGGGCGTATAGTCAGGCTTGTTCTTTCCTGTTTCATCCCAATGGGCAATGCCGCAGGTTCCCTCGATGTCCGCGGATAAAAATATCTTTTTCATAATGATCCTCATCCTTTCAAATAATCCAATGCCATGGCTGTTTGCAGTGCGACACCCACAGGCAGGCAGGCTTCATCCACAGTAAAGGTGCTGGTATGCAAGGGCGTTCCAATGCCGCAGCCAAGGTCATAGTACATGCCCGGCGCATGCTTTACAAAGAAGCCGAAGCTTTCCACCCCAAGGCTTGGCGCAGGCCGGAGCACCATTTGCTCTTCGCCGATGATATCCTTTGCCACTGCGGCAAACCGCTCATAAAGGGCCTCATTGTTGTAAACGGCGCCATAGCTGTCCCGAAGCGTAACATCCGCGCTGCCGCCAAGCCCTTCGGCCAGGCTCTGCGCCACCTCCACAATTCTCCGCTTGCAGCTTTCTTGAACTTCCGGCAGCAAGGTGCGCAAGGTGCCTTCGATTTCCACCTGATTGCAGATAATATTTCTGGCGCTTCCGCCCTGAATTTTGCAAAGGGAAACCACCGCGCTGTCCAGGGGCGATACATTCCTGCTCACCAGGGTTTGAAGCGCCACAACGATTTGGGAAGCAATCAAAAGGGCATCGGTGCCGCGCTCAGGATATGCACCATGACAGCTTTTCCCATGAACGGTGATATTGATATCATCGCTGGCGCCGCTCACACAGCCGGGCTTTGTATACACAACACCCGCTTTCTGGTCCGGCAGCATATGAAGCCCCAATACCGCGTCGACATGGGGATTTTCCATGCACCCCGTCGCTACCATCTCCCTGGCACCACCAACGGTCTCTTCTGCCGGCTCAAAGAAAAGCTTGACATTGCCATGGAGTTTATCTCTTCTTTCAGACAGAAGCCGCGCAGCACCCAGAACAATCGCCATATGGGCATCATGCCCGCAGGCGTGCATGACCCCCGGCGTTTGGGATATAAAATCGCATTTGTTTTCTTCCTGAATGGGCAGCGCATCCATATCAGCCCGAATTGCGATGGTTTTCCCGGGAAATGATCCGCGGATCAGGCCAACGACCGCGTATTGCCCAGGATAGGTAAGGGTTTCAATGCCCATCTCCTGAAGTATTTTTAAAACAAACGCCTGGGTTTTTTGCTCTTGTCCCCCCAATTCCGGGTGCATATGCAGTTCTCTGCGAACAGAAACAAGCCAGGGCGACAATTCCTGCGCCTGCTGTGTCAAACTTGATTGAATCATTGCGTCACTCCCCCATCCTTCAGCAATTCATCCACAACCTTCCATACTGCGCCATTTTTAAGATACACCCTGGGCGGGCGACGGCTTACAAGCGTGATGGCCTCATTGCGGTTGGTGTTTGCCCAATTGGCGTACGTCATATAGGAGATCCCGCCCCCCAACAAGCAAACCTCATCTCCAGGCTTTGCCAAGGGGATATCCGTCACATCCACCATCATCTGATCCATGCATACCAAGCCTATTACCGGCGCGAGTTTTCCATGTATCAGTACGCTGGCTGTCCTTGACATGCATCTTGGATATCCGTCCCCATACCCGGCGCAAAGGGTGGCAATGCGTGAATCCCGCTTTAACAGCTCCCGGTCATCATATCCCACCGGCTCTCCCATTGCCACTTGTGTAATTTGGGCAATGGTGGTTTTCAGCGTCAGCGTTTCCTGGCAGGAAAAGTCCATCGTCTCGCTGCCCATGGGCCACACGCCAAAAAGCAAGGCCCCGGTACGTACGCGATTGTACTGCCAATTTGGATACCGCACCAAGCCAATGGAATCACAAAGGTGCAATTCGGGGATAAAAAGCCCTTCCGTCCTGAGGGCTTCATTGATTACCTGAAGCCGGTCATGCTGCAGCTGATCCCGCTCCTTACCGATCAGCGCAAGGTGGGAATAAAGCCCCTGAATATGAATATGCGGAAGCTTGGCAATTTGAAGAATTTCATAAACAGTTTCCTGGCCGGGCACGAATCCAAGGCGGTGCATGCCGGTATCTATTTTGATATGAATGGCTGCCATTGATGGAAGCCTTTGCGCAGCCAACTGAATCGCCTGGGCCTGCACATAAGATGAAACAGTAAGTTGTATGTTTTTCTGAATTGCCTCAGTCAGCGCTTCCTCTTCCGTTGTTCCCATCACCAGTATTTCGCCGGTGATACCATTGTGGCGCAGCTCCAAGGCTTCCCTGACACAGGAGACGGCAAAGCTTTCCGCGCCAGCTTGTGCCAATGCCCGGGCCACCTCCACCGCCCCATGGCCATAGGCATTGGATTTCAGCACGCAGGTGACTTTCACACCCGGTCCGCAGAGCTTGCATACTTGCGCGTAATTATGCGTCAGCTTGTCCAAATCGATTTCCACCCAGGTTCTGCGTATATAAGATGTATTCATGCCCGTTTGCTCTTCTTTCGAAAAAACCGCAAATTTGTTGGGAAATTCCTCCTTGGCATTGTAGAGGAATTGCAAGCGAATTGCAAGACCATCTTTCTTATCTTGCAATTCGCGCGGTGATTTTGAAAGGTCAGCCCCTTTTTTCGTCAGTTTTCTCTTGAAAACGCAGAGCTTTCACCGCAACCCGCTGATGCATGGCGGTTCCAATCAATCCGCAGGAATCAAAAGCCTGAATATCAAAGGTATAAATGCGCCCCTCTTGGCTCGTCAGGTTTGCCTCAGCCCATACCCGCATGCCAACCGGCGTCGCGGCCTCATGGTGTACATCCATCCTGGTACCCACCGTTGTAATTCCCTCATCCAGCGTGCCTACCAGCGCATTGCATGCGGCCTTTTCCATAAGGGCCACCAAAGCAGGCGTAGCAAATACCTGAAGGCTGCCGCTTCCCATAACGGCGGCCGTATTCTCTTTGGTTACAATCCCTTCCTGTTTCCCGGTCATACTTTTTCCTCCTGCACGTAAATTACTTTTTCAATATCCTGACATCCATTATAAAACCCTTTGTAGCTTCCATTTCCCCCGCAAAAACCGGCCCGTGAACAGAATCACCCGAAAAATCCAGTCCAGGATCATGGCTTCCCATACACCTATGGCACCCCAGCCCAAATTTTTCCCCAATATAAAGCTAAATACCACCCTAAAAACTATCATGGAGAAAATCGAGACAACCATGGCGTAATGCACATCGTTGGATGCACGCAGCGCATTTGGAAGCGTGAAAGAAAGAGGCCAGAGGAAAATGCCGCAGCCATTATGAATCATGACCAGAATATAGGAAAGGCTGATTGTTTCAGGAGACAGGTTATAAAGCCCCAAGATCGTGTTCAGCGAAAGAAGAATCAGGACGTTCCAGACAGCTCCGGCGATATAGGAAATTTTCATGAGCTTTCTGATCTGGCTTTCCACTGCACGGTAATCCCCGGCACCAACGCTTTGGCCGACAACAGTAAGCATTGCCAGATTCATAGCTTGGCCCGGTATGCAGCCAAGGGAATCCAAATTATTCGCTACAGCGTTTGCGGCCATCTGCACTGTGCCAAAGGATGCAATTACCCCCACTACCAATACCCTGCCCAGGTTGAAGATACCGTTCTCCAGGCCGTTGGGGACACCGATGTGTAAAATTCTGCGTATCATTGCGAAATTGAAGCGGCGCATTTGGCGTATATCTCCATGAACAGGCAGGCGCTTGTTTTGCATAAGTGCAAAAATTACCACAGATGCAATCACCCTGGCAAGGAAAATGGAGAAAGCCACGCCATAAATGCCGGCTTTAAACACGAATACAGCCAGGACGCTTCCCGTGATACTGGAAAGATATAGCCCCAAGGAAAGGAGCATGGGCGTTTTGGAATTGCCCATAGCCCGAAAAACCGCCGCACAAGCATAGTACACTGCCAAAAAGGGATAAGAAAACGCCACCCACTGAAAATAGGCCATGGCGTTTTGAAGAACCCCCGAATCAACCCGGCCGTAAAATAAGGTAAATAAATGCTGCCGCGGCAGCAGCACCAGCGCCATGATGCAAACGGATATGCATATGGTAACAACCATCAATTGGCTGGCGGCCTCACAAGCGTTGTCCTTTTCCTGGTGTCCGATATACTGTGCTGTCACCACGGCGCCGCCGGCTGCCAATGCGGCAAACACATTCAGGACTACGGCATCAATCATATCCACTAAAGATATACCGGATACCGCCTCTTCCCCTGCCGAGGCGATCAGCATAACGTTGAACATGGCTACTAATACGATCAGCATCTGCTCAACAGCAAGAGGAAGAATGAGCCTGCGCAGCATACGGTTATCAAACACGCGCTTTATGCCAACTTTCTTTGTTGCTTGATTCGGAAATTCACCCTTCAGCCCGCCAGCCCTTGCACACATCGACCCAGCCTTTGCTTTTGCTAGTTAGGGAAAGCTCATCCAAGGTCATTTCAATCGCGCTGTTTCCCGAACCGCAAGCAGGGAATACGGTTTGAAACCGTTTAAGGGAAACATCCAGCCAAATGCTCACCGCCGGGTTTTCAACAGCAAACGGACATACACCGCCTACGGCATGCCCGATTTGTTCTACCGCTTCCTCCGGAGAAAGCATGCTGGCTTTTAGTCCAAAGGCCACCTTGAATTTGCCATTATCAATGCGGGCGTCACCCGCGGCGACCAGCAAAATGGGGCCATCGTTTCCGCGAAATGAAAGTGTTTTGGCAATACGCTCCTCTTGGGTACGAAGTGCCTGCGCAGCCAGCGCTACTGTGGCGCTGGAGAGCTCCAGCACTTGTATCCGGCTGCCCATGTGATATTGATCCAGATATGCCCTAACCTGTTCCAGCGACATAAAAACGCTTCCTATCCACAAATAATGTCGAATAAACGCATTCATGATAGAACATCCAGGAAGCGTATGTCAAGGCGGTTATCCCTTCTATCGATCCGGCATATTCTTTGCGCAATTGACAAAACCTTTCGGCAATGATAGCATGTAAAACATGGTATTCCCCTATGAATAAGCTCGGTTTTTACAAGGAGGCATTTCTCCATGAAAATTTCCACAAAAGGCCGGTATGGCATGCGGCTCATGCTGGATCTTGCCCTGCATTATAATGGCGCGTATATTCCGCTTAAGGAAGTTGCTACTCGCCAGGAGCTGCCAGAAAAATACATGGAGCAAATCATTACCCCCTTGAGCCGGGCAGGATATTTGCGAGGTGTCAGAGGCGCCCAGGGCGGATACCAGCTTACCCGTTCCGCCAATGAATATACGGTAGGGATGATTCTGCGAACCATGGAAGGGGATTTATCCGTGGTAAGTCCCGTTGACACGCAAAAGGAATCGGGAGATTTGGCCGCACATCTGGTGGTCAACAGCGTTTGGTCCCGCATCAACGATTCCATTGCCCAAGTTGTGGATCACATTACATTGGCTGACCTGGTAGATGAATACAACCGTCATGGTGCAGACAATTACTTTATATAGTCGTATCCCACTTTGCGTGAGAGAAAAGAGGACGACGATGATAGCGTTTCAGCATGTATCAATCCGCCAAAAATCCACAATTGGCGAGCGGCTTGTGGTAGAGGATGTATCTTTCCAAATTGAAGAAGGCGAAATCTTTGGTATTGCCGGGCCTGCCGGTTCGGGAAAATCCGCTCTTTTGCGCACTGTTAATGCATTGGAGCGACCCGCGCTTGGCGATGTGGTGGTAGACGGCCAGGCGGTTTCAGCGCTATCTGCTCAGGGCTTGAAAGATATGCGTGGCAAAGTAGGTCTGGTGTTGCCTGGCTCCTCTCTTATGGAAAGCAAGCCTTTGTGGGAAAACATCGCTCTTTCGGTTTGGAGCAGCCCTAAAAAGCCGGAAGAATCCATTGGCAGGGTAAGGGAGCTATTGGCGCTTACAGGTCTTGAAGGATTGGAAAACGCTCGCCCGGCCTCGCTTTCACCCGAGCAGCGGCAACGCGGAGCCATAGCCAGAGCATTGTTTGGAAATCCTAAAATCTTGCTATGCCAGGAGGTTACAGACCGCTTGCCGCCTGCCTCTGCCAGCGCAGTGCTGACACTTCTAAAAGCGATCCATCAAGCCTTACAAATTACAATGGTTGTATCCACAAGCGAACTGGATGTATTAAAGCAGTTATGCAGCCGGGCCGCCATTATGCAGGAGAGCAAGCTTGTAGAACTTAACGACCTCTACTCTTTGTTTTCCGCCCCTGCTCATCCCTTCACGAAGGAGTTTGTGGCGCAGCAGACAGCCTTTTCACTGCCGGAAGAAGTAAAGGAACACGCCTACGGAACCATTGTCAGTATTGAGTACATAGGCGAATCAGCCAATGAACCGGTATTATATGAAACTTCGCAGCGTTTTGGTGTGGAATACAACATTCTTCAAGGCCGCATCGAATATATTGGCGGAAAGGCTCTTGGCAAAATGTATGTTTCCTTCAACTCGGAACCGGCACTGATGTCTTCTGTCCTTGCCTATCTAAAAGAAGCCACCTATCGCGTGGAGGTAATTCAGCATGTATAGCTATCCTTTTTCCGAAGCCGCACCTTTGTGGAATGCCCTTTTCCAAACGCTTCTCTTATTGTTTTGTCCGCTTGTTCTTTCCCTGATTGGCGGTTTTTTCCTTGGTCCCATCCTATATTTCTCAGATAATCCCCTATCAAGCCGCCATCATGCTTCCGCAGGGTGGCTTCGTATCCTGCTTTTCCCGTTTCATGGTTTTCCTTTTATCGGCCTGTTATCCTTGCTGATCCTGCTCATTAAGCAGCTAACCGGCATGATGGACGGCGCACTGTTATTTATCCTTTTGACGCTTGGAGGAATCGTTCATTTCTCCATGATGCTAAAAAACGCGATGGAAGATGTAAATCCACAAGTCGTTGACGCAGCCAAAGCCGCTGGGCTTTCCCAAAGGCAAATTGCGTATCGCATCCTTTTGCCGGAATCTGAAAGGCGATTACTGCATGGCGCATGTGAAACCGCAGTATTTCTTTTAGCGGCGGGAGCCGTCTCAGGCTCCATAATCGGAGGTGGACTGACAGGCTTGGCCTTTCAGGTAAGCGCAATAACTCCAGACGCAGACATTGTATGGTTCTGTTCACTGCTGATGGCCATCCTGTTTGTACTATTCAAGGCATGGGCATCCCAGTTGGCAAAAAAGTAAACTTTCATTAAGAAGGCGGCACGCATGAGTAAGCAGGCCGCCTTTTGTTTATCCATTTATTCATGTAGATTTCAGGTAAATTGAAAGGAATAATGGCGAAGGAATCTCAAAAACCCGAACAATCGCATACAGTTTCTTCCATATGTCTATGAGAAGTAGGTGCTTTTCGGGTATTTTGCATTCCGTGCCGATCAAACCTTCGTTTTAGAGGTATGGAAGCTAGAATTTCGCCTCTTTTTTCATTTATGCAGCCAGTCTATTGCAAAACAGCCCCTTTCTGATTATAATAAAGAATAGTATCACAGGATCACATTTGGAAAGGGAGTTGACCGTATGAAGAAGATCATTGCTCTGTTGCTGCTTGTTGCGTTGCTCGTGCCAGTTTTGGCCCTTGCCGAAACGACACCCATCAAAATCGGCGTGTTTGAGCCTCTCACCGGGTCAAAGGCTGCCGGCGGGCAAATGGAATATGAGGGCATTCAAGCCGCTCATTCCGTCATTGGCGAAGTTCTTGGCCGGCCGATTGAGTTAGTGGCTGTGGACAATAAATCTGACGACGTGGAAGCCGCTACCGCTGCCGCCCGCCTGGTAGAATCCGAAAAGGTGGATATCGTATTGGGTTCCTGGGGCTCCAGCTTGTCCATCGCCGGCGGCGACGCTTTCAAAAATGCCCAAACTCCCGCCATCGGCACTTCCTGTACCAATCCCAACGTTACACTGGGTAACGAATACTATTTCCGGGTCTGCTACCTGGATGACTTCCAGGGCACGCTGCTGGCCAACTATGCAAAAAATAACCTGGGTGCCAAGACGGCTGCCGTGATCTGTGACATCTCCAACATGTATGCCGTTGGCCTTCGCAAGTTCTTTGTGGATGCCTTTGGCGCTGAAAACATTGTGGCGGAAGCCAACTTCAACACGGGAGACCAGGAGTTCTCTTCCCAGATCTCCACTGTAATGGCCGCCAATCCCGATGTTATCTTTATGCCCAGCGATTTCACCGAGCCCGGCCTGTTGATGAAGCAAGCCAGGGAAATGGGCTATTCCGATGTTCCTTTCCTGGGTGCCGATACCTGGGAAACGGAAGCCATGATCGAGATCGGCGGAGCTGCCGTGGAAGCCTGCCGCTTTACCACTTTCTTTGACGCCGATGCCGTGCCCACTCCGGAAATCACCGCTTTCCTGGAAGCCTATGAAAAGATGTTTGGCGGAAAGCCCAAAGGCTCTGTAACCGCTTTGGGATACGATGCCTACATGGCAGCCGTGAAAGCAATTGAGCTGGCCGGAACCACCGACGGCCCGGCCGTTCGGGATGCTCTCGCTTCCTTGGAAATGGTTGGCGTGACCGGCGCCCTGAAGTTTGACGAAAACGGTGATGCTATCAAGAATACCGCCGTAATCAAGACCGTGAAAGACGGCAAGTTCGTTTATCTTGATACGGTCGTCGTAGAATAAGCTTCCATACCGGTACATACAGTTCCCTTATACGGGCGGCGATTCAGTCGCCGCCCGTATCCTTGCATTTTGGCGGATATGTGCAGATGAAATTGCTTAAAAGACAGGCGTTTTCATCTGTGGTGAGGATGGTGCGTTTCCCATGACATTCATACAATTCCTGCAGCAGCTGATTAACGGCTTGACGGTAGGCAGCCTGTATGCACTCATCGCTGTAGGGTATACCATGGTATACGGTATTTTACGGCTGATCAACTTTGCTCATGGCGATATCTTCATGATGTCCATGTACTTTCTTTTTTTTGGCGTCACCGTATTTTATATCCCCTGGTATATCGCTGTTGTCCTGGTGCTGGCAGCAACAGCGCTTTTGGGTGTGATCATTGAGGGAACAGCTTATCGCCCCCTGCGCAGCGCGCCCCGCATTTCCCTTCTCATCTCCTCCATCGGTGTGTCTTATCTGTTGGAAAACCTGGCTACAGTATTGTTCACCGGAATACCCCGCCAGTTTCCCAGCATTGATTATTTTCAAGAAGTCGTTATATTGGGTCCCCTGCGTTTTCAGCGGCTGGCGATCTATGTGCCAATTATCATGGGGGCTTTGATGCTTGGGCTTTTATTCTTGATCCATAAAACCAAGGTGGGTATGGGAATGCGTGCCGTCAGCAAGGATTTTGAAACAGCCAAGCTGATGGGCATCAAAATCAACCGTGTGATTGCCGTCACCTTTGGCATCGGTTCCCTCCTGGCCGCTATGGGCGCCATTATGTGGGGCCTGAAGTATCCCCGCATTGAACCCTACGCAGGCATGATGCCGGGACTCAAATGCTTTATTGCGGCAGTTATCGGCGGCATCGGCAATGTAACCGGCGCCGTGATCGGCGGGCTGATTCTGGGTGTTATGGAAATCCTCATTGTCTTTTTCGCCCCCGCATTGTCCGGATACAAGGATGCCTTTGCCTTCGTTGCCCTGATCGTCATTCTCCTGGTCAAACCCACCGGTTTGATGGGCGAAGCGGTCACCGACAAGGTGTAAGGAGGGAAATGTATGAAAAACGCAAGTTCTTCCCTCAAGGGAATTGCCGCCCGCATGCCGGAAAAAAGCAGAAAATATGCATTTTTCACAGTGGTTGCCTTGCTAGTGCTGATTGCAATTCTTGGCTTGTTTAGCAGTAAGCAGATTGGCGACGCCTATCAAATCAGGGTCTTAAACCTATGCGCCATTTACGCGATTCTAGGGCTTTCCATGAACCTGGTGAACGGCTTTACAGGATTATTCTCCCTGGGGCAGGCCGGCTTTATGGCCATCGGTGCCTATGTGACAACGCTTCTGTTTATGCCGCCGCAAGATAAATCCGCGGTGTTTTACCTGATGCCAATAGAGCCATGGCTGGGCAATATCCAATGGCCCTTTCCCCTAGCACTTTTGATGGGTGGCCTGGTAAGCGGATTATGCGCCTTCTTCATTGGTTTTCCGGTGCTTCGCCTCCGCGGTGATTATCTGGCCATCGCCACACTGGGATTTTCCGAAATCATCAGGGTAATCTTTGTCAATCTGCAGACCATTACAAACGGTTCCATGGGTATTAAAAATATTCCGCCTACCGCAAACCTTTGGTGGACCTTCGGCGTAATGATACTGATGGTTATTTTCATGCGCAAGCTGATGCGCACCAGCTATGGCAGGGTTTTCAAAGCGATCCGGGACGATGAGGTGGCCGCAGAGGGCATGGGTGTATCTCTCTTCAAGCACAAAATGTTTTCCTTCATCCTGTCCAGCATAATGGCTGGTATTGGCGGCGGCCTGATGGCCAGTGTGGTGGGTTCCATCAACCCCATGCTGTTCCGTTTCGTTCTGGCCTATGATATTTTGCTCATTGTGGTGCTGGGCGGCATGGGCAGCATTTCTGGCACGATTGTGGGAGCATTCATCATCACCATAGCCAAGGAATGGCTGCGCTGGCTGGATGATGGGTTTTCTCTCGTTCTATTCAAGGTTCCGGCAATTGCCGGGCTGCGGATGGTGATTTTCTCCGCTTTCCTAATGGCCGTTATACTCTTTTACCGCAAGGGGCTATTCGGCTCCCGTGAGTTTTCCTGGGCTGCTTGCGGGCGTTTCCTTCACGCAATAGGCCGGTTCTTTACAAAACCATTCCGGCCTGATACCAGAAAAGGAGGCGACGCCTGATGAGTGTTTTGAAAACAGAGCATATCACCATGCGCTTTGGCGGGGTTACCGCTGTGGATGACGTGAGCCTGCATGTGGACCAAGGCGAAATTGTGGCGATCATCGGCCCCAATGGCGCGGGAAAAACGACCGCGTTCAATATGATCACAGGGGTTTATAAGCCTACCTCCGGGCAGGTGCTGTTTCAGGACAGCGCAGGACTTATGCAGGACATTACAGGGCTGAGGCCTGACACGATCACCGCCCTGGGGGCCTCAAGAACCTATCAGAATATTCGCCTGTTCCGCAGCATGACGGTACTGGAAAACGTGCTGATTGCCGAGCACCTTCACTTAAAAAGCGGGCTCGTTCACGCAGTTACCGGCATACCAAAGTTCAGCAATCTAATGGGCGCGGTCACCCGGTCGATTCGATACAGCAATGAGGAAAAATTATTGCGGGAGCATGCCATGGCCTTGCTTGAACGGGTGGGGCTTAGCCACGCAGCCAATGAAATTGCCACCTCGCTCCCCTATGGCGAACAACGCCGGCTGGAAATTGCAAGGGCGTTGGCTACCAAGCCAAAGCTTCTTTTGCTAGATGAGCCTGCCGCAGGCATGAACCCCAAGGAGACAGAAGATTTGACCTCTTTTGTTATGGACCTTCGGAACGAACTTCAACTGACTATCATGCTCATCGAGCATCATATGCAAATCGTAATGGATATCTCCGACCGCATTTACGTATTGGATTACGGCAAATTGATAGCCCAGGGTTCCCCTGAGGATATTCAAAACAACCCGGATGTAATTGCGGCCTATTTGGGGGTGGAAGAAGCATGAGCCTTTTGAAAGTAACCGATCTGAAGGTAAACTATGGCGGCATCAAGGCGCTTTCCGGCATTACGTTTGATGTGCAAAAAGGCCATGTAGTCTCTTTGATTGGAGCCAACGGAGCCGGAAAATCGACAACATTGCGAGCCATCACAAGCCTTGTTCCCGTGTCCGGCGGGCGGATTGAATATGACGGGGAGGATATCACCACCCTGGACACCCAGCAGATGATTCAGCGCGGCATCGTATTGGTTCCGGAGGGGCGGCGCGTGTTTCCCAATCTCACTACATTGGAAAACTTGAAAGTCGGCGCTTTTACCAGAAAGGATACGGCCGGAATAGCAAACGATATTGACAAAGTGTACTCTCTCTTTCCTCGTTTAAAGGAGCGACATTGGCAGTATGCGGGCACCCTGTCCGGAGGCGAGCAGCAAATGCTGGCAGTAGGAAGGGCGCTGATGTCCAGACCAAAACTGCTCATGATGGATGAGCCTTCCCTTGGGCTGGCCCCTTTGGTGGTACGGGATATCTTTCTTACGATTCAAAAGCTGCATGATGAGGGCATGACCCTTTTATTGGTGGAGCAAAACGCAAACGCTGCACTGAAAATTGCGAATGATGGCTATGTACTGGAAACAGGAAGCATTACCCTTACCGGAACCGGCAAGGAGCTTTTGGAAAATCCCAAGGTTCGGGAAGCCTATCTTGGCCGTGCCACCACAAAAAAAGCATAGATCGAATAAAACAATATTTGCGTAAATGCACAAGGAAAGCGCCATTCCTCCTTATTAAATACATGGGGGATGGCGCTTCTTTTGCCCTCAAGGCAACCGCAGGCCAGACTTAAAGAATAAACTTGGGAACCAGCTCACAGATACCTTATAACCGCAACGATAACCACGCCAATGAGTACCAATGCCAGCGCAGCAGCCACATAAATCTTGATCCGCGCAAATAGTTTTATCCACCTGTTCATACTCTTGCACCTACTGCTTTTGTCATTTCAAAACATGAAAACGGCTTAAACTGCTGGAGCCCATGTTCATAGGTAGGCAGAAAAACATGAAACCCGCCCTTCGTTTTATGTCCAAACACTTCCCGTGCTATACCAAACTATCCGTTTCTTCACTTAGTTTTCGCGCTATGTACTGCAGACTCGGCCTCCCGGATATAAAGCAAGGTTTATGCTTGTTTTTTTCACAGCGGCAGATAGCATTGAGCACTACTTCTTTTTTCCAAAGAATCTTTCCAATGGTCTCTGGACGGAAATTGCAAAAGAGGCGCAGTGTTCCTGGCAGCAATAACAGCGGATGCACTTGCGATAGTCATAGCGGGGAACGCTGTCTGTTTTCTTGTTAAGAAAAACTGCTTTTCCCTCTACAGGACAGCTTTCCACGCAGATACCGCAGCGTATGCATTTGCCAGGATCAACCTTAGGTCTTTCGCTCAGTGCCGGTAAAAGCCGCAGCACGCGCAAGGGCAAGCCTTTGCCCAGCGCATCCCGGTGTACCTGAAAACCGGCATTTCCGTATTGTGAAATGACTTGCGCCATAGTCAGGACGCCTTCCGGAGTCCGCACCTCAATTTCTTCTTCCCGGTAATGTCCCAGCCCCGCTTCAGCCCCGGCCACATTGGTAGGAACAAGGTGCGGCGGCAAATGCACAAGATGGCAAAATACACTGTCCAGCGCCACGGGATCTTTGGAGAACAGCAAAACGCCCATATTGACAGGTGTTCCAGCAGAAGGCCCATTTCCCTCCATGGCCATAACGCCATCCATCACATGAAGGCGAGGTTTGACAAGCCCATTCAAATCAGCCAGCATATGTGCAAATCCAACTGCGTTGGGATGCCTGGCATGGCCTGTTTTCTTGTTGAAACCAGGCACGCAGCCGTAGATGTTTTTCACACCGCCGGTGATCCGTTCCAGTGCATGGGTTTTCATTTTGCACAGGTTGATCAGCGCATCCGCTTCCAATACGCCTTGACAGATGGTATAGCTTTTCCCAGCCCTCCCCTGTGGGTAAGGCACCGCTTTCCCCTCTTCAAAGTTGGATAGGGGGATATGTAATTCTTCGGCTACCTGCTGGACACCACAGCTTTTGGCCACCTCCAGCGGCGCGGCATTCCCCGGGGAATCTCCATAGGCGATATGAGGGAAACCCTCCTCCTGCAGAACCCTTGCAACAGCACGGAAAACAGCCGGATGGGTAGTCATGGCTCGTTGCGGATGGGCCTTACCCAGCAGATTAAGCTTTAACAAAATCTTCTCATCCCGTGCCACAATCGTATCAGCGCCGCCCAAAAGGGATAAACCCCGGCGAACCGCCTCTATTACTTCGTGATCTTCATAAGTGCCGCAAGGCACCAGGGCTACAATGCTTTTCTCCATATGCTCCCTACTTTACATCAAAATCAAAATAAGTATCCGGATACGGTTCATTATCCAAGCGGTAATGCCACCACTCGTTTTCATAGGGCAAAAAACCCCACTGGGTCATAAAATTTAAAAGCAGCAGCCGATTTTTTGCCTGTAAGGCCGTGATGCCTACAGCTCCATGGTGAGACAAATCATCCATAAAATCAAAATCAGTACCCATATCCAAGGGTATACCGCCGTCTACCAGTGTCAAGTCTACCGTGGAACCTCTGGTATGGCCGGATTTCAAGGCGATATAGCCCAAAGGAAACAAGTCCTCTTTTTTCAGCTTGGGATAGTATGCCTCACGAGTGGTATCATCTTCCGGCTCTTTTGCCCAGCGAACAAAGCAGTCCACCGCTTTTTGAGGGCGGTAGGCATCAAACACATGCAGCCGATAGCCCTGCTCTCTGGCATCCTCAGCAACCCACTTCAGCGCCTGCGCCATTTCCCGTGTGCCGATTGGCGTGTTTGCTAAATACCCATCCAGCGGTTTCCCGGTGAGATTGTTGCTGGTAGCATAACGCATGTCGCATATGATATCAGGGATGATATCCTGCAAATAAACAAATCCTTCCATAATCAACCCTCCTTTTGCATTGTATCACAAACATAGTACATCCGCCACGTTTCCCTCGAAAATCGCAAGAAATATGGGCATTCCCGCTGCTGTAATAAAAGAGATGGGCTGCTTTTTCTTTATGTCTGTATATGGTATAATACCGCCATATTTACACGGAATAATATGCCCCTTCATTTTTCAAAAGGTGGAATGGATGATGCAGATTCTCATTGCCGAAGATGAGCAGGATCTACGTATGCTGGTGCAAAAAAGCCTTTTACAGGAGGGGTATGACGTTCTGGAAGCAGCAGATGGCCTTACAGCCTGGGCACTATTGCAAAAAGAATCTCCCGATTTGGCTTTATTGGATGTCATGATGCCGGGGCTGGACGGGTTTAATCTATTGTGCAAGCTACGGGAAAAAAGCGATATTCCCGTAATATTCCTGACAGCCCGCGGGGATGAGATGGATAAGGTGCTTGGTTTGAACCTTGGAGCTGATGATTATCTGGTCAAGCCCTTTGCCATGGCGGAATTAATGGCCAGAATAGCCGCACTTTTGAGGCGCAGTCAGGGGTATGGGAAACCCGGCAATTCAGCGCTGCTGCAGCACGGCAATTTGATATTAGATCAAGCCGCATGCGCCGCAACCTATGCAGGCAGCGATCTTGCGCTCAGCGCTAAAGAATTTTTGCTGCTTAAACATTTCATGACACATCCGGGGCAGGTTTTCACCAAACGTCAGCTATATCAGGCGATTTGGAATGAAGATACGTATTATGATGATAATACCATTATGGTACATATCTCCCATCTTCGCAACAAGATCGAGTCCGATCCGAAAAACCCACGCCATATTCAAACCGTTCGAGGGATTGGTTACCGTTTTTCGGGAAAGAGCGGTGACCGCTCATGAGTCATAAGCTGCAGCAGCGCTTTTTGGCTAATTATCTCCTCATGTTTTTTCTTTCCATCATCATAGGTTTGATGGGTTATCTCCTGCTGCTCTTTGCCAATGATGTACTTTCCAAAACACTGGTAAAAAGCCGGTATACCGCTGAAAGTCTTATGAAGGATGACTTTCATGCTATTGACTTTTCCGGCGTTGTGGAAAATGGCGGCGGCGTGCAAGTAGTAAACCAGGACTTGCAGGTTGTTTTGACAGAAGGCCTTGATCTGCTGGAAAGCAAGAATCTGACTCAGGTGGAATGGACCCATTTTCTTACCGGCAGCAGGCAGATTCGCCTTCCATACAGTGTCAGTGTGGCTTATAATGAAACTCATGCGTTTTGGCTGGTCGTCAGTTTTCCAACATCCCTGCGCATCGACTTTGCAATTGTGCACAACAGCCTGTACCCTTCCAAAGATTTGAATGCCGTTATCGGCGTACTGGCAGCGGTTGCTATTCTGTATTTTTTGCTATTGACGGTTGTGGCGGCCATTTATTCACGCATAACTGCGCTATCCATACTCAATCCGTTGAGAAAACTGTGTCTGAGTACCCGCCGCCTGCGAGATGGGGATTATACCACGCGGGTGGACCTAAACCTGAAAAATGAATTCAAGGAGCTGCAGGACACTTTCAACAGTATGGCGGAAAAGCTTCAGCAGGAAGCGGCACTTAGGGAGCAGATGGAATTGAATCGGCGCAGGATGATCTTGGACATCTCCCATGATTTGAAAAACCCATTGGCCGCTATGATGGGCCATGCGGAATATTGCCTTGCCATCGATACACCTCCAAGTGAAGAAATAAAGAATTCTCTCCGGATCATTTGCGATCATGGCAAGCGGGCTAATTTGCTTATTTCGGGGCTGTTTGAACTATCCAAACTGGAAAGCCCGGATTATCGCCTGCCGACGGTCAAGACGGATATCAGCGAGTTTCTGCGCCAGACCGCCGCCCAGGCTGTTCTATCTCTGGAGGCCGCCGGCTTTTCCTATGTGTTTGAAATACCGGAAGAGGAGCTTTGGGTGCAGATGGATACGGCGGCCATGAGCCGTGTCTTTCAAAACCTACTGTCCAACGCTATCGCCTATAACTCCAAAGGGACGTCGGTGATGATCGAACTTACGCAAACGCCAACAGAAGTAATATGCTCTTTTTCAGATAACGGAACAGGGATCGATAAAGAAGTGGCAGACCGCATCTTTCAGCCTTTTGTACGGGCAGATGCGGCGAGAAACTCCAAAACCGGCGGTACAGGTCTGGGCCTTGCCATCGTGCAAAAGATTATAGCGCTTCATGGCGGAAGCATTCGGTTGGACACAGCACCTGGCAAGGGCTGCTCTTTTACCATCACGCTTCCAAAGATTTAAGATGGATTTAAGGTTTTTCATATATCCGCTTCAGATTGCTTTGCTATGATATCCCTGCGGGCGAGAAAGTGCCAAAACGCCCAAAAGCAATCATGGGAGGGTTTTTTATGGAAACGCTTGAAAGTCATTTTTACAACTGGGGCGGTGTCTTGTTTTTCATGATCCTGTATGGTTCCATACTCTTTTTCTTGCCCTTTTACCGTAAGATGGAGAAAAAGCCCAAGGGTACCTACCTATCCTTTGTCATAGCCTTTGCTATTGAGATGCATGGCATCCCTTTCAGTATGTACATCATTTCCTTTCTGGTCGGCCATAACCTTCCGGAAGGGGTTTTGTGGGGGCATACGCTTTTTCAGTGGATTGGCTACTGGGGCATGTATATCAATATCGCCTGCGCCATTACGGCCCTTGCGCTCATTCTATGCGGCTGGCGTACAATACACAAGGCGTACTGGTCGAAAGAGAAAGGCACAGGCAGCTTGGTCACCACTGGAATCTACCAATATATCCGCCATCCCCAATACACAGGGCTTATGCTTTTGTCCTTTGGCATGCTGGCCGAATGGGCTACGCTCCCCCTTCTTGTCATGTTTCCTGTCATGATTGTGATGTATATACGCTTGGCCAAGCGCGAGGAAGCTGACATGATTTTAGAGTTTGGCGATACGTATAAAGCCTACATGAAAAAAACAAAAATGTTTCTTCCTTTTATTACTTAATGCATGAATGCAAATGAATGGAGATTGATGATGAGAAAGCCTGTGCGAAAAGTATTTAAGTATTTTGCCTTTACGCTCCTTGCCCTAGTGCTACTGTTTGCTGCCTCCTTTTTGCCTGTTTTGAATCTGAACACCGGCAATATGAGCACACTGCAGGGCGAGTGGATAACCGTCTACTACGAAGCGGAAGAAAAAGCCGCAAGGGATGTATTTGACCTGGCCGACAAAAAAGCCGGCCAGCTTCAAGAAATGCTGGGTTTTTCTGAAAAGCAGAACATCAACTTATATATCTACGATGATCAGACCAGGTTTCAAACAAAAAAGTATGGGTTGATTGCGCCTTTGTTAGGACTTGACTGGTATATAGGCGATAACCGGGGAAGCACAGTGCTTCTTGCATCACCGGGCGGAGTGACGAATAATGCCGCATATGATAGACGGTGCCAGGCTGCCCTTCACGAAATGGTTCATGCCTATAATTCTCTGCTGAACCCCAAAATGCCCCTGTGGCTTAACGAAGGAACCGCCTTGTACCTGACAAACGGCGATCCCATGAAAGATTTGTACAGCCGTTCCCCCATGCCTACCATGCAGGAGATGAAGACCTCCAGCCCCATTGATTTTTCCAATATGGGTGGGTATGATTTCGCACACACCTATATTGAATATCTAGATAAAACCTACGGATGGGATAAGGTCCTTTCTCTCTTGCGCGGGGATAGCTGCCTTACGGCGCTTGGAAAAGATGAAACCGCTATTTATCAGGAATGGACAGCCTTTTTGCAAACGCATTATGCAACTGCCCGTTTCTAACAACCTATAGACAAGGCCTGGAGCGTTCAACATCGCCCCGGGCTTTTTATTGATTCGTCTTGTGCAATTGAAAGCTGCTTCTGCGAAAATGGATCAAGCCTTCTGCTTGCAATTTCCCAAGCTCGCTGGACATGGCGCTGCGGTCCACGCCCAGATAGTCCGCCAATTCCTGCCGATTAAACGGGATTGTAAAATCCAGGCTTCCCTTTTTTTGCGCCTGCGTATTCAAATAGGTCAACAGCTTTTCCCGTGTGGTGCGCTGAGCCATAGCTTCAATTTTTTCGCTGAGAAGGATATTTTTTTGTGCAAGAATGGCCAGCATATTCCCAATCAACCGGGTATGATGGGCGCAGCACGACCCGCAAAGCCCCATGATCTTTTTGCAGTCAAGGAGCATGATTTCGCTGGGAGCGGCTGCCATCACGGTAACGGGGAGCCTTTCCACCCTTCCGAAGGAAAACGCTTCACCAAACAGGTCTCCCGGGCCAAACTCCCCTAGAATTGTGCGGCGTCCCAATACATCCTCCTTTATGACATGGATCAGGCCGGATAGGATGACGCCAACGTAAAAGACTTTCTCCCCTGCCATGAACACGATTTCACCTTTATCGCAGAATTTTTCCCGGGCTGAAAGGCAAGGCAGCAAAAGTTCCAAGTCATTCTCCGAAATATATTGGAAAAGAGGCGTTTTCATTAAAATGGCAATATTCTTTTTCACGCACTAGCTCCTTCGTTGCAAAAACAACAGACTTGTGATTTTTAGTATAGTACAATACCTTTGTAAAAGCAAGAAAGGAGCGTGCGGTATGATCCGTACTATCATAAAAATCAACGAGGAAAAATGCAACGGGTGCGGCCTTTGCGCAAAAGCATGCCATGAAGGCGCTATCGCCATGAAAGACGGAAAGGCCAAGCTGATCAGGGATGACTATTGCGATGGCTTGGGCAACTGTCTGCCTGTTTGCCCCACCGGTGCCATCACATTTGAGGAGAGGGAAGCAGCGGCTTTTGATGAAGCAGCTGTAAACCAGCACAAAAAAGAGGCAGCCCCCGTGCATACAGGCGGATGCCCCGGAAGCAGAGCCAAGCTCTTTAGAAATATGGAAGAAAAGACGCCTGCATCATGTGAAAACATTCCCAGCGAGCTTATGCAATGGCCGGTTCAGCTGAAGCTGGCGCCGATAAACGCTCCCTATTTCCAGCATGCAAATCTTCTAATTGCAGCGGATTGCTCCGCATATGCCTATGGAAATTTCCACAGGGAATTTATGAGAAACCACATAACATTGATCGGCTGTCCTAAGCTAGATTCGGGCGATTACGAAGAAAAGCTTGCCGAAATTTTCAGGCAGAATGAAATTGAAAGCGTCCGGGTTGTAAGGATGGAAGTACCATGCTGCGGCGGGATTGAATACGCCGTAAATCAAGCCCTGCAGAACTGCGGAAAAAGCATTCCCTTGCAGGTCGTTGTTCTCAGCACGGATGGTCAAATCAATCAATGCTAGGAGGAGAAACCATGGCAGCGAAAATTTTGAAGAATATTCCTCATGAAACAGTGCTGGATTTTTCCCACCAGGTGGAAACACTGGCAGGGCAGATCGTCAGCAAAACCCTTGTCCAAAATCGCGCCGTAAGCACCACACTGTTTGCCTTTTCCAAGGGGGAAGAAATATCCACCCATGATTCCAACGGCGACGCGCTGGTTATGGTGATGGAAGGCACGGGAGAATTTACGGTCGGGGGCACAAAGCATACGCTGAAAGCCGGGCAAGCGCTTGTAATGCCAGCCCAAATCCCTCACGCGGTCTATGCGCCGGAAGACTTCAAAATGATGCTTATCGTGGTTTTTCCGCAAGATAAATGAAGGGCCGGAGTCCTCTAGCGGCGAGATGAATCCCAGCTTTTCGGACATGCTACAAAGTATGTGCAGACTGGCAGCAAGCCCTCAATTGTGTACAAATTCATTTGAGATAAGGAGGCTAGTATATGAGCAAGGAAATCAACAATAGCGAATACCGCCAGAAAGTGATCAAGGATCTGTTGGAACAGCTTCATGCCGGAAAGCCGGTGGAAGAAGTAAAGGCTGTATTTGAGGAGGCATTTGACGGTGTATCCGCATCGGAAATTGCCCAGGCAGAAAATGAACTAATTGCAGGCGGGCTGCCTGTTGAAGAAGTTCAAAAGCTGTGCGATGTACATGCGGCTGTTTTCAAAGGCTCTGTGGAGGATATTCATCGTCCTTCAGACCCTGCACAAATTCCGGGGCATCCCGCCCACATCCTCAAAGAAGAAAACCGGGCTGTTTCCCAGCTGATGGAAAACAGAATCAAGCCCCGCCTTGCTCATTTTTTGCAGTCTCCTACCTCCGAATCCCTGAAAAGCCTGTCCGAAGCTTTTTCCCTTATGCCGGAGCTTTTTAAGCATTACCTCAAAAAGGAGAATGTACTGTTTCCCCATCTGGAAAAGCACGGAATAACAGCCCCGCCCAAAGTGATGTGGGGTGTGGATGATGATATTCGCAGCCTTGTTCGGGAAGCTTTCGAGCGAATCAGTGACTATGATGGCGACGCCGCCTCCCTGGCCGAAGCAGTGAAAACAGCGCTGGATAAGGCTTCTGAAATGATTACAAAGGAAAACAATATCCTTTTGCCAATGATGCTGGAGCATTTCACACAGGAAGAGTGGGCCAAAATTGCGGAGGACAGCGCTGAGATGGGTACCTGCCTGATCCCCCCTCAGCCTCGCTGGCACTCGGAAACATCTTCACCAAAAGCCGAAACGCATGATGAGGATAACGTACCCTCTGCAATGATTATTCTCCCCACCGGCAATTTGAAACTGGAAGAGTTGACGGGGCTTCTCAACGCGCTGCCGGTTGACATCACCTTTGTAGACCGGGAAGACACGGTAAAATATTTCTCTCAGGGTTCCGAGCGCATCTTCCCCCGTACAAAGTCGATCATTGGGCGCAAGGTCATCAATTGCCATCCTCCTGCCAGCATGCACATTGTCGAAAAGATATTGGAAGACTTTAAGGCTGGAAAAAAGGATCATGAGGATTTTTGGCTTCCCATCCATGGCAAATATATTTTCATCCGATATTTTGCCATACGGGATGAAAAGGGAGAATATATCGGTACGCTGGAGGTCACTCAGGATATCGCGCCAATCCAGAAAATTGAGGGAGAAAAGCGGCTGGTTTCCGACGATTGACACCATGCATGCCGCTTCTTGACACCCGCCTCAATTCACGGTATGATGCAGGCAGGATTTGCGATGCAAAAGGAGTGCGCCTATGGCCAAAGAAATCTACCTTGCCGGCGGATGCTTTTGGGGTACGGAAAAATACATGTCCTCGGTGAAGGGTGTTTTGGAAACACAAGTTGGTTACGCCAACGGGAATACGGAACATCCTACCTATGAGGAAGTATGCCATCATAATACCGGGCACGCGGAAACCGTCAAGGTTGTTTATGACCCGGATGCGGTCACGCTGCCTTTTTTGCTAAACCTGTATTATGATGCCATCGATCCTTCCTCTGTAAACCGCCAGGGAGGCGATCACGGCACTCAATACCGAACGGGAATTTATTATACAGATCCCGCAGATGAGCAGAGCATCCGCGCTTCCCTTGCGCAATTGCAAAGCCGCCTGGATAAGAAAGTGGCCGTGGAATGCCTGCCTCTGCGCAATTACAGCCCAGCTGAGGAATATCACCAAAAGTACCTGGATAAAAACCCAAACGGGTATTGCCACATCAGCCGGGAGAAGATTGAAAAGGCTGCTCAAGCCAAGGTGGACCCTGACAATTACATGCCTATCAGCAAAGAGGAACTGCATAAAAGCCTCACGCAGGAGCAATTCGAGGTCACACAGGAGTCTGCTACGGAGCAGCCGTTTCAAAATGCTTTTTGGAACCATTACGCCCCGGGTATCTATGTGGACATCACCTCCGGCGAACCATTGTTCGCCTCCAGCGACAAGTTTGAATCAGGCTGCGGCTGGCCCAGTTTCTCGCGGCCAATCGACCCAAATGTGGTAAAGGAATTCATGGATACATCCCTTCTCAGAGTGCGTACAGAGGTGCGAAGCCGGGTCGGCAATGCCCACTTGGGCCATGTGTTTGAGGACGGGCCCAAAGCGTTGGGTGGTTTGCGCTACTGTATCAACAGCGCATCCCTCCGGTTCATACCGAAGGCCGAGATGGAAGCGCAAGGTTATGGATGGTTATTGCCTTATGTAAAATGAATGTACAGCGCCCCCGCCAAAAGCGGGGGCGCTGCTATATTTCGCAAGTGTTTTTTCACGAAGGGCTCAACCCTCCACCTTGTCTATTCCCCGTACAACGTTTACCAAAAAGTCCTGTGCGTTTGCGATAAAGCTGGTGACCCAAAAGCTCCCCCGATCCTTCAATTTATTTACGGCAAATTCTGAAATATCCACCGTATAGAAAAATACAGGCCGTACCTTTCCGTCTTTTACACGAAAGGAAGGAGTCATATTGCCGGTGGCGATCGTGTGCAATTGGGTGGCCAGGCAAACTACCGTTGTTGCCTGCCGCACCAGATCCCGCATGGCGTTTTGCCCCTCATAAACATCCGCGTAAACCTCAGGCAAAGGCCCATCATCTCTGATGGAGCCTGTGAGTACAAAGGGAATTTCGTTTTTTACGCAAGCATGCATAATGCCGTCATGAATTTTATACTTTTCGATAAAAGTCGGAATGCCGCCGCAGCGGCGCACCTTATTGATCACGTCAATATGGTGATAGTGACCGTTAGGCAGGGGTTGCTGGGTATAGATATCCTGTCCGAGAGCCGTGCGCAAAAGCCCGCCCTCCAGGTCATGGGTCGCCAATGCATTGCCTGCCATCAGGCCATGAACGTATCCCTTTTCAATCAGGGATGACATGGCGCTGCGGGCATCGGAATCAAAGGAGCATGCCGGGCCAAGCACCCAAAGGATATTGCCATTATCCCGCTCATAATTCAAGAGCTGATACATCTGATCATAATCCCGGGAATAGGCCGTTTCCCTGGACCGGTTCATGCGGAAGGCGAAAGACTCCCGCTGTTCCGTACCGCCCCCAAATCCGTCGGTGTGCACATAGATGCCTTCTTCTCCCCGTTCCGTGCGCCCCAATATCACCAAGTCGCCCTTTTTCAGGTTGCGAAATTCCTTGACGGAAATCATGTCTTTACCTTCCGCCACCGCCACACAATCCATGCGGCTTTCGCCGGCCAGAATCCATCGGTTGTTTAACCGGAAATACTCAGGAAAAATAGTGGTGGCATGATAGTTTTCGGGTGCAACGCCATCTTCCGGCGCTTCCTCCACTTTGACTTCTGGGGCGTGTTGAAGTATGGCAGAACCAAAATCTGGAGCTTTATACACCGGCATCTGAAAGTTTGTCATGTCAACCTCTCCAAATTAAAGATTCGTCTTAGGTTGTATAAGGAACGGATTTTTGCTATATAGATTCTTTTATAATCCGTATTTCATCATACCGCGCCAGGGTAAAGCTGTCAATGAAGGAACTGCTTTAGCCGTTTCTGTTTCAGCTTCATAAAACGAAAAAGCCTCCGGAAGAATGGAGGGAGTTTCGCTTCTTCCGGAGGCTTGGCATCACAAGGCGTTGGCAAATTCCGTAATACGCCTGGCGCCCTTTTCGATGTTTTCCAGGGAGGCGGCAAACGACAAGCGGACAAAGTTTTCGCAATTTTCTCCCATGCTTGCACCCGGCACCGTGCCCACAAGCTTTTCATCTATCAGCCTCTTTGAGAAGGTCTCCCCGTCAAGCCCTGTGCCGGAAACGTCCAGGAAAAAGTAGAAGGCGCCCAGCGGAGGCACAAACCGGATCCCCTTTGCGTCCGCCAAGCCTTTTGCAAGGGCTTCCCGCCTTAAGGCAAAGGTTTTAACCATATCCCTCACAGCTTGCTCTGTATCCTGAAGCTTTAAGGCGTTCGCCAAACCGATCTGCAAAAAAGTAGGAGCACATGTTGTGGAATATTGGTGCATTTTAAGCAGCTGCTGAGCTACAGGCCGGGCTGCAGCCATATATCCCAAACGCCAGCCGGTCATGGCATAGGTTTTGGAAAAGCCATTGATTATAACCGTTCTTTCCTTCATGCCCGGAAAGGAAGCCATGGAGCAAAACGCTGCCCCATCATACGTGAGGCGGCAATAGATTTCATCGGCTACCACCAGCAAATCACGCTTGCAGGCCAGTCGGCTCAAGCCTTCAAGGATATCCTTTTGCAGCACGGCTCCCGTGGGATTGCTGGGATTGTTGAGCACCATCAGCCGTGTCCGATCGGTGATATGCTTTTCCGTCTCCGAAAGATCTATCTGGAAACCGTTTTCCGGTCTCATGGGCACTTGTACCACTATGCCGCCGCATAACCTGATCAGGTTTTCATAACTGACGAAAGCCGGGGTGAACAAGATAACCTCGTCCCCCGGATTAATCAGAGTAAGCAGCGTATTATTAATGGCTTCCGCCCCACCGCATGTTACAATGATTTCCCATTCCGGGTCGTAGTTTACGCCGGTCTCCTGAAGGAGTGATTCCGCTACTGCCTTTCGCAATGGAGGATATCCCCGATTGGATCCATAATGAGTAAAATCAGCATTCAGTGCTGAAATCGTAGCTTCCTTAATCGGCTGAGGTGTTGGAAAATCCGGTTCCCCTGCGACCAGTGACACAACATCCAACCCTTGATCCTTCAGTTCCTTGACACGGTCAATCATCGCACGGATTGGAGAAAACCGCACCTCGTCTAGCCGCTTTGCGCCTGCCTCCCTCATGCCGATTTTCCTCCGTCAATAAAGCTGGGATCATGTTTGTGTACTGCTGGGTGATTCACTGGATACGTTGGCTTAAGTCCGCTGAGCACCTCCACAATTCCCGTCGCTGCCTGGACAGCCATCCGTTCCAGGGACTGGCGAGTAAAGGCCGCTGCGTGAGGAGATACAATCACATTTTCCATATGCAACAATGGCTCATTTGGGTCAGGCGTACCGCCGTCGAATACATCAATGGCAGCTCCGGCCAGCTTCTTATCAAGAAGCGCCTTACGCAAGGCTTGGGTATCCACCACTTCGCCCCGGGCAGTATTAATAAGATAAGCCCCGGGCTTCATAAGCGCCAGTTCCTTCTCCCCTATCATGCCGCGGGTTTGCGGTGAAAGGGGTATATGCAAACTGATAAAATCCGCGCTGCGAAGTACCATGGCCAGATCACAGGTCGTTAAGATCCCATTCTCTATCCCTGTCTCTTTTGCAGACCGCTTATAGGCTATAACATGCATACCGAATCCGGCACTGGCCTTTTGGGCCACCAGGCTTCCTATACGGCCGATACCAACAATGCCTAATGTCTTTCCTTCCAGGTCCATCCCAAATGTTTTGCGAATGTTCCAGTTGCCCATTTGCAATTCCCGGTGATACGTTACAATATGGCGTGATAAAGTTAAAATCAGCCCCATGGTGTACTCTGCCACAGAATTCTGGTTGGATGTTGCGGCGTTAGTGACTTGTATCCCTAAACGGGATGCGCTTTCCACATCAATATTGTCTACCCCTACGCCATGCATAGCGATTACCTGCAAATCAGGCGCACTGCGCATCACCTTTTCGGTAATGACGCCATTACGGGTCAATATACCCTGGCAATCCGCTGCATCGCGGCATAACGCTTCTTCCGTTAATCCGGTTCCCATTTTTATCTGAAGGCCATGCTGCAAAAGCACAGCTTTTCCTTTGGGATCAATCTCCTCGGTCAATAATACGCGGCCGTTCACCGATTTCACCCCTCTTCTGCGAAATATGAATAATCATAATATGTCTCCTGCATTTTTATATTCTATGCTCTCCTATCCGGAATGGCAATCTACCTTTCCGCTTATTTTTGCCTGGTCATATGGACATAATGTCCATACTTACTCTATACCGGTATTCGCATGTCTACTTTCTTGATGCTGCAATTTTTTCTTGACAACGATTCCTATGGGCTCTATGATAGGCAGGAAGTGACACCATAAGGAGTTGCCAATATGCAATTGCGCATACGAAACATCATTGACCTGAAACTTTTTGAGGGCGCCCGCATCGCGGCAGGCAGCGCCGGGATTGACAACCCCGTGCTTTGGGTCAATGTAATGGAGATACTGGATGCGCCAGACTCCTTGCAGGCGGGTGAACTTCTCATTACTACCGGTTACCAGTTGGAAGATGAAAGCCGTTTTTCTGAAATCGTACAAAGACTAAAAGGCCGGGGAGTCAGCGGTATCGCCATTCAAACGGGATATTACATCCCGGAAATTCCTGAATATATCCTGAAATCAGCCGAAATTCACGGTCTACCGGTGATTGAACTGCCCAAGACGCTAACATTTTCCCACATCATGCACACACTCTTGGAGCGAATTGGCTATCATCAGGACAAGCGCCAGGACATGGCAGCGGAAGCCCTGCGGCAAAAAGCCATCCAATGGGCGCAAGGAGATTATTCCGGAGAGCAGCACGTGCTTTTTTTGTGCCATCGCGAGGAGAACGTCACCGCCAAGGAAGGTGCCGTTGCCGCAGGAATGGAAAAAGTGAAAACCGCCCTCACTTATCAATGTACGGTGCTGTCTGCAACTAGTTCCGAGCGGCATATGCTTTTATTGGTGCGGCGTCGAGACGATGTATCTGTGCAGGATTTGATATTTGAATTGACCATTTTGCTCACTGGCCTGTCAGAACAAAAGTATGTTGACTTTTATATCGGCCTTGGCACCTGCCAGGATGCATCTGGGATACCTACGGCTTTCGAACAAGCGGTAGAAGGCTGTAGGGTGCTGTCCCGGATGCAGGCCAAACGGGGAGTCTGCCCCTATCAGAATATAGACTTTTTTGAACTGTTTGAAACAATACATCGGAATAACCGATCCATTTTATTGGGCTGCCGGGCGCTTCAAGAATTGTTTGCCTATGACCGAAAAAATGACAGTGCTTATGTGCGTACACTTCGGGTTTACCTTTGCTATGAATGCAGCATCGTACAAACAGCCCGCCGTCTATACATCCACAGGCATACGCTGAAGAACCGCCTGGATAAAATGAACACGCTGTGCGGCTTGGATTTAAGCGAACAATACACCCGGCTGTACCTATCCCTCGCACTTTTCATCCACGACTATTTCGCACTGTAGAGAACATTTCGGCATAAAGAAAAAAGCCGGACAATACGCCGGCTTTTTCGCTCATCCCAATTAATTGTTATGTCTCCTGCAAAAACCGCCGCACCAGCGCGGTTGATTTTTCTGCCGCCAAAGTGAGAAAGTTGAAATAGTCCATATTGGAAGAACCGTCCGCCCGATCCGAAATTGCACGAACGACCGCACAGGGAGTATGATTGACATAGCAAGCGTGCGCCACTGCACCGCCTTCCATTTCACAGCAGAGTGCCTTGAATTGTTCCCGAACCTGGGCTCTGCGGCCGCCGTCCTGCAAAAATTGATCCCCTGTAGCTATGCCGCCAAAGGCGCCCCGAACATCCGGCAAGCCTTCCAGTGCCCGGCGTAGCTTGTCCTGCAAGGACACATCCAAAGGCAATTGCACAAGGCTTATACCGGAAATATAGCCGGGCGGGTCACCGATTGGTGTTGTATCCATATCGTGCTGCACGGCGAAGGTGCCTATCACAATATCCCCGATATTTATATCAGGATCAATGGAACCGGCTACTCCCAAATTGAGTACGGCTTCCGGCTTATAGTTCAGAAGCATGGTTTGAGCGCATAAAGCTGCATTGACTTTGCCAGGGCCGCACACGGAAAGCACAACCGGACGTCCGCATAATTTCCCCCGGTGGAAAGTCATTCCTCCCGCTTGCTCCATGACAGGTTCCTTCAATTCTGAAAGTAGTTGCTCCATTTCTGTTTGCATAGCGCTGATTAGTCCCAGCATGCGTTTACTCTCCTTCACCAGCATCGGCCTGATCCTTCCATGGAAGCATAAAACCGAGGCGCAATCCTCATCCTTTGTATTGTACCCTGCCATCATTATAAAATTTGGCATCATGGCCTGTCAACCCATCCTTTTTCAATCCCCTATACAGCCCGATTGATTCCTGATATAATAGGCCCATTCCCATTCAGGAGGATATATATGGCATCCGCCGTTTTGATTCCAGGTAAAGAAACCCGCGTATACAGCGGTCATCCATGGATATTTCGCAGCGACATTGCCCGGGTTGAAGGTGCGCACACGCCGGGAGATGTGGTCCGGGTAGTTTCTTCCAAGGGTAAAAGCTTGGGCATGGCATTATACAATCCCCAATCACAAATTGCTTTACGCATGATGAGTCATCATGATGAGCCTATTGATGCAACCTTCATCCACCGCAGAGTGGCCCGTGCGGTTGAATACCGACGCAAATTTGCAGACTTGCGCAGCTGCCGCATGATATTTGCGGAAAGCGATGGCCTCCCCGCGCTGATCGTAGACAGTTTTGGCGGCGTTTTGGTGCTGCAATGCCTTTCTTTGGGCATGGAGCGGTTCAAGATGGATGTGGTTGATGCATTGGAGGAGCTTTTGCACCCCGACGGCATCTATGAGCGCAGCGACGCTCCTGTAAGGACTTTGGAGGGGCTTCCCCTGGCAAAAGGGCTTCTGAAGGGCCAGGTTCCCGACCGGGTTGAAATGGCGGAAAATGGTATCCGCTTTTTGGTAGATGTCAAGGAGGGCCAAAAAACAGGTTTTTTCCTGGACCAAAAGGAAAACAGGGCGGCCATCGCCCCCTTTGTGAAGGACGCCCGGGTGCTGGATTGCTTTACCCATACGGGCAGCTTTGCACTCCATGCCGGGCACTACGGCGCGCACGAGGTAACCGGTGTGGATATTTCAGAACACGCCTGCCAATGCGCTGCTGAAAACGCACGGTTGAATCATTTGGAGGACCGGGTACGTTTTGAGGAAGCCAATGTTTTTGACCTGCTCCGGGCCAAGTGGGACAATAAAGAACAATATGATGTTGTGATTCTGGACCCCCCCGCCTTTACAAAGACACGCGCCCAGGTGGAAGGGGCTGTCAGGGGGTATAAGGAGATCAACTTACGGGCAATGAAGCTTATTAAAGATGGCGGGTTCCTTGTCACCTGTTCCTGCTCCCAGCACATTCTCCCCGGCCCCTTCCTAGATATTGTCAAGGACGCCGCAAAAGACGCCCGGGTGCAGCTGCGCCAGGTGGAATACCGTACTCAGGGAAGAGATCACCCAATTCTGCCGGCCTCGCCGGAGACACAGTATTTGAAATGCGGAATATTCCAAATATTCGCCTGAAAACCATCCCAAGCGCAATCAAAAGAGGCTGTCCCGCTGCGAGTCATTCGCTTTGAGACAGCCTCTTTTATCCTTTATGCTTACAGTCCTGAAACTTCCTTGCGCAGCGCTTTAAGCCGCTTCATTACATCATTTCCGCCGCGGCCAAACCAATCGTGAAGTATGCGATACTCGGAATAAAGCTTTTCATATACCTTCACATTTTCAGGGATGGGATAGTAAACCGTATCCTTTACTTTTCCCATGTCCCTTGCGGCCTGAAGCACATCATCATATCCGCCCGCGGCTTTTCCTGCCGCAACAGTAGCAAAAATGGCACTGCCCAAAGCGGGCCCTTGCTTGGAAGCGGCAATGCGCACAGGCATATTCAATACATCGGCATAAATCTGCATGGCCATAGGATTTTTTTGGCTGATACCACCGGACGCGAACAATTCGTCGACCGGAACACCGCTGTTGCAGAAATTATCCACAATCATCCGGGTGCCATAGGCGGTAGCCTCGATCAAAGCCCGGTACATTTCTTCCGGTTTGGTGGCCAAGGTAAGCCCTATCATCAACCCTGTCAAATCCACGTCCACCAGCACGGACCGGTTTCCGTTCCACCAGTCCAGAGCCACAAGCCCGCTTTCTCCAACTTTAAGCTTTTCAGCTTTTTCTGTCAAATACACATGAACATTCTTCCCCTGTTCCTGCGCCGCCTTTTTGTATCCCTCCGGGCAGCAGCGGTCCACAAACCAGGCAAAATGGTCGCCAACACAGCTTTGACCAGCTTCATAGCCGAAGAAGCCGGGCATAACCCCGTCCTCTACAACGCCGCACATGCCGGGCACCTCCTGCTCCTTATCGCCAAGCATGACATGGCAGGTAGAGGTACCCATAATGGCTAGCAGCTTGCCGGGACCGGCCACCCCTACTGCGGGAAGGCACACATGAGCATCTACGTTGCCCACAGCCACCGCCGTGCCAGGGTTGAGCCCGCACCATTGGGAGGCCAGGGAGGTCACTTCTCCGGCTTTCCGGCCCAAAGGCGATATTGCCGTGCTCAGCTTGTCCTCCACGATATTTTCCATCATGGGGTTGAGGGCTTTGAAAAAATTCTTTCCGGGATAGCCTTTTTGCTTATGCCAGATGGCCTTATATCCGGCACAGCAGGCATTTCGCGTTTCTATTCCCGTAAGCTGCCATACAATCCAGTCCGCAGCTTCAATAATCCTGTCCGCAGCCTGGTAGACTTCAGGTGCTTCCTCCACCATCTGCATCACCTTGGGCACGAGCCATTCGCTTGATACTTTTCCGCCGTAGCGGGGCAGAAAATCCTCATGACGATATTTCGCAATTTCATTGAGACGGTTTGCTTGTTCCTGGGCGGCATGATGCTTCCACAGCTTTACATAAGCGTGAGGATTATGCTTGTACTCCAATAGATCGCACAGGGGTGTCCCGTCCTTTTTTACAGGCAAGATCGTACACGCCGTAAAATCTATGCCGATGCCAATGACATCCTTCACGTCGATTCCGCTTTCGCGGATAGATTGAGGGATCGTTTTTTCCATTGCCTCAATGTAATCCCTGGGGTATTGCAGCGCCCAATCCGGCGGAAGCTTTTGCCCATCCCATAATTGATCGTCCATCACAGCATGGGTATAGGGCCACTCGGCAGAAGCCAGCTCGCGACCAGTCCCAACCTCCACGACAAGCGCGCGCCCGGACAAGGTTCCAAAGTCCATACCAATTGCGTATTTAGCCATATTTTCTACTACTCCTCCATCAAGCAGATTTCTTTACTGTGCTGTTGCGCGCACAACATTCCAGCTTAGCTTTGGCAAGCGGATACTCAATTTTCCATTGTCAAAACAACCGTCTTCCAGGAATTTTGGTGCCACATTATCTGGGTTTTCTTCGGTATTGACTGCTTTCACATCCTCATGGTGCAGCGCGGAATGAGACACTTTATTCAGGTTTTCAAAGGCACGAAGGTCTACGGACAGCTCTACATCCTCCGTCATATCCTTGTTGACCAAAAACAGTGTTACATTTCCTTCCTCATCCATAACCGCCGCAGCATCTACCACAGGCACATCGTTATAACGTTTGCTATCATACAGTGGGGATTTTACGATAGGTAAAAGTGCTATTCCACGGCCATACCGGCTGGCCTGTTCAAGGGGCCAATAGATGGTTTGCGCCCAAGCTCCGCCCCCCTCCCTGGTGTGAATCGGTGCAATGGTATTTACTAATTGCGCCATGCAGGCCACTTTGACCCTGTCGGCATTATTGAGAAATGTAATGAGCATGGAGCCTACCAGCAGGGCATCCTCAAAATTATAGATGTCGTCCAGGAGCGGCAATGCCCGGCCCCACCTGTCCATCTTATACAGTTCCTGATCCTTATCATAGGAATGATACCATACGTTCCATTCGTCAAAGGAAAGCTGTATCTTCTTTTTCGAATGCTTCTTGCCCTTTACCGCATCACAAATAGACACGACCGTTTTAATAAAGTCATCCAAATCCATGGTACTGGCCAGGAAATCGGGGGTATTGTTATCCTGGTTTCCATAGTACCGGTGCAGTGATACATAGTCTACCTGATCGTAGCATTCCTCCAGCATTTGAAGCTCCCAACTGCCAAAGGTTTGCATTTGACTGGAGGATGAACCGCAAGCCACCACTTCAATGGAGGGGTCCACCCATTTCATCATCTTGGCACTTTCATTGGCAGCGCGGCCGTATTCATAAGCCGTTTTTTGTCCCATCTGCCAAGGGCCATCCATTTCATTGCCCAAGCACCACAGCTTGATGTTCATGGGCTTTTCCAAACCGTTTTGTCTGCGCAAATCCGACCAGTAGCTGCCTTTGGGATGATTGCAGTATTCCACCACATTCCGGGCATCGTCGGGGCCGCGTGTTCCAAGGTTAATGGCATACATTACTTCGCTGCCAGCTTCTTTTGCCCATTGGTAAAACTCATGCAAGCCTACTTCGTTGGTCTCGGTGGTGAACCAGGCCAAATCAAGCCTTTTAGGTCTTTTCTCCAATGGACCTACCGAATCCTCCCAATGAAAACCGGAAACAAAATTTCCACCCGGATAGCGCATCACCGGTACATTCAATTTGCGAACAAGATCAATCACATCCTGGCGGAAACCCATCGCATTGGCGGTAGGATGGCCGGGCTCGTATATACCACCGTACACGCAGCGGCCCAGGTGTTCAACAAAATTTCCGTAGATGCGCTTATCAATTTGAGAAATGGTATAGTCCTTGTCCAGCGTTACAACTGCCCTTTTCATGCACCTTATGCTCCTTTATCATATGTTTATTTGCATTCCGCCATAGAGCGATAGAAAATCCGCACCCGGATATCCTGATGGTAGTTTCCAAAGTTTCGGCCGAATATTGTCAATCCGCCCTGATTTTTAGCCTTTTCCGGCACGCTTAGGCGAAAAGTGATGCTCTCGTTGAAGCCGATGGCTAAATCCTTTAGTGATACGCCGGATATCTTGCTGCCATCTATAAAGGTACCGCTTTCATTAATGGACAGCAATTTAAACTTCCCATGCTGATTCCAGTTGCGGAACCACCAATCAGGGTTGTATATGCCTCTCGTTTGACCAAAGTCCCCCGGACTGGTCCAATACCCCAGTTCCACACCATTCAGGTAAAAGTAAATGTCACTTGGCCAATCCTCGGCAAAACCCGGCGCTTCAGATGCGATCTCCAGCGATATCTGAATTTCCGTCAGCTGCTGGCTGGCATTGAGAAAGTTGGGAATCATGTATTCCACAAAGCCGTGGCCAAACCATAAAATGCTTCCGTTGATGCGCTCGGGTGAGGCGAAATACCTGGGGTCGTCCACCTCACCAACGATATGCTCAGGCGTGGCAATCCCGCAGGTCGGATAGATTTCGTAAGCGGTATACTGCCCTACGCTGATTTCCGCCTCATATGCATTGCGTGCATCCTCATCCCGGATGGGATCAATAAAAATGCTTTCTTCTTTTAAACAGCAAATCTTTTGTACCCCATGCTTTCCCCCCGCCACATCGATAGTGATCAATCCACATTCCAGCAATGCTTTTATATGCGGGGTCAGTGCGCCATTCGTGATTCCCAGCTTTTTAGAAATAGCTGCCATTGCCATGGGGCCGCACGCATAAAGCATCTCCATAATGGATATGCGGACATCTGAACTCAATGCCCGATATAACGGCAGCCCTTCCCGCAAGGTACGGATATGCAGCATAGCGTTCCTCCCGCACAGATAGAACAATATATTTTTTTATGGACTTAAGCTAGCAGTTTTATGTTTTATATTTTCTAAATTAGTATGCTTCCGTCTGAACTATATAGTATCTTATACCCGTTCGTGATCCTTGTCAACTTATAATATCCTCATGCCTTTACCCTACACATTATTTTTCCATATCTGTGTTTTCCACTTGGCAAGGAATCTATTATGCGGTACAATCCTGCCGTTTGGAGATGATTTCATGCTTGTGCGGATTGCCACTTTCTTACGCAGGCAAACGGTATTATGTATTGCTTTTTTATTGGCCGCCCTATCCTGTCTTTTCGCCACCTCTTTCACACAAGTGATAGCCGCCATTGACTTACGGGTATTGTTATTGTTGTTTTGTTTGATGTGCGTGATTGAAGGTTGGTCACAGGCACACCTTCTTCAGAGGTTTGCTGCAATTCTGCTTGCCCGAATTCATCGGCTTCGGGGATTGGCAGCCATAATCGTTGGATTGTGTTTTTTCGGCAGCATGCTGTTGACAAACGATGTGGCTTTAATCACCTTTGTGCCGCTTGCCATTTCACTTGCAATTATGACCGGCACGCAAAAAGAGCTGCCCCTTTTGTTGGTGCTGCAAACCCTTGCGGCCAACATCGGCAGCAGCCTTACCCCTGTAGGCAATCCACAGAACCTGTATCTCTACAGCAAATATATGATATCCCCTTCCGCCTTTTTCACAGCCACAGGCCCCATCGTGGTATCAGGAGGCATTCTTCTTCTGCTATGCCTTTGGCTTGTTCCGAACAAGCCCTTCTCCTTGCCAAAGCAGGATTGCGCGCCTGTTCAAGTGTTCTGCGCAGTACTATACAGCTTGCTGTTCCTGCTAACCCTTCTGGTTGTGTTTCATGTAATTTCCATATATATTGCCCTGGTCTGCATTCTGGCCGGTACGCTGATTAATGCGCCGTCTGTTTTTAAAAAAGTCGACTACTGCCTGCTTTTAACCTTCGTATGCTTTTTTGTTTTTGTTGCGAATATAGGGCAAATCCCTGCGTTCCGCACTTTTTTGGAAACGATGCTGAAAGGCCGCGAAGTTGTGATCGGTGCAATTTTCTCTCAATTTATGAGCAACGTACCATCTGCGGTACTTCTATCCGGTTTCACATCCGATGGGATATCCCTTCTCAAAGGGGTTAATATCGGCGGATGCGGAACGCTCATCGCATCCCTGGCCAGCCTGATTACGTATCAGATATATATGCGTGAAAAAACTTCAGATAAAAAGATTTACATGGTTCTTTTTACTTTATTCAATTTTGCTTTTCTCCTCATTTTGCTTTGCGTTGGCGTGTATTTGTAAAAAATATGCCTTATTGGCCATATAATTGGGATCATTAGGCTTTATTTCTCCGGCGAGATCATTCATTTGCATAGCTTTTTCATGATCCCCCAGTCGGTCGTAACAAACGCATAGCTGCATATACGGGATATATCCATAGCAATCCGGCAGTATAAACGCGCCGGCTGGCCTGGGAAGCTTTCCGGAAGCAGCCAGTTCATACCAGAAAATAGCTTTATCATACCTGCCCTGGTCAAAAAGCAATTGTCCCAACTGGCACAAAGTTTCGGCTCTTGGTATATCGTAGATAAATGTGCGAATTAAAGCCTCCTTTGCCTTATCCATTTGGTTCAAGGCCTGATAGCAGCTTGCAAGATCCCTGCAGGCAGACAGCACGTTTTCTATCCACCCCCTGTCGGACTGTATAAAGTCCTCTAACATGCCGATGGCTCTATCATATTGCTTATGGAACATGACTTCCCGTGCAAAATAGAACTGATCCCTGGGGGAAAGAACGCTGCCCTCAGCTGCCATCTTTTCAAATATTCTCAAATTTCGGTCCGGGTCTCCCGGTCCGATTTTTTTGTGCAGAACCGGGATATCCTCATGCACGATAATGCCACGCGGCGTAATAACCTCATGAATTGCTCCTTCCCAACGATAGCCAACACTTCGCTTTACAATGCGCTCCCTTTCGTAGCTCATCGTTGGCGTTCCCTGGCTGTCAAATGCCACATGATAAGGCATCATTACCATTTCCACAGACGGGTTAAGTGTATTCATGAACTGTCGAAGCGCGTGAGCCGATTGAGACGTCAGGACATCGTCCGCATCCAGCCACATGATATAGTCCTTCGTGGCTTTGGAAAAGGCAAAATTACGGGCTGCGGCAAAATCATCTATCCACGAGAAATGATATACATGGGAAGTAAATTGTTTTGCTATAACTTGGGTTAAATCCAAGGAGCCCGTATCCACAATGACAATCTCATCTACCGCATCTTTGATGCAGGTTAAACAACGAGCAAGCACCTCTTCCTCGTTTCGTACGATCATGCATAAACTCAGCGTTGGCAAAGCAAACCCCTTCTTTATTCTCCATTTGGAAGCGCACCGAACAGGAGCGTTTCTCATAATTAATTGTATGGAGAT
>JAEVYX010000115.1 GCA_023392515.1 Bacillota bacterium
CATTTCAAGCCCTGCCGACTACCAGGCGGAAACCTTGCAGGAGGCGCAAAATATCCTCCTTGTCCCCGCTTAATTCTTGGTAAATTTTGCATTGACAAACGGGAAGTGCAGGGGTACAATGACTCATCGATATAGATTGTTTTCTATATCATAGAGAACCATCAATTATTGGGAGGCAGACATGACCGGCTATGAAAAAGCGCTGCCCGCATTGAAAGCGCTGTGCGATGAAACAAGGTTAAGCATCCTTTCCATGCTGTCCGGCGGGGAAAAATGCGCCTGCCGCATACAGGACGCTTTTGAATGCAGCCAGCCTACGATATCCTATCACATGCGGGTATTGGTGGAGTCGGGACTTGTAACCGCCCGGCGGGAAGGGGCGCTCATTTATTATACCCTGGATGAAAAAGCCTGGCCTTGTGCGCAGACCTTTTTAAACAGCCTGTCTACCCTGAACGCAGGGGAAGAGGAGAGTTGCTCATGACAGCCGCACCCATATTAAAGCTGATGAATATCCGCAAGGATTTTGGCGAAGGGGAGGTCCTCCAGGGCATTGACCTTTCGGTGATGCCCGGGGAGTTTTTAACGCTGCTGGGCCCCTCCGGCTGCGGAAAGACTACCACGCTTCGAATTATTGCAGGGCTGGAAGCACCCTCCTTTGGCCGGGTGCTTTTGGATGGCACGGATGTGACGGACCTGCCCCCGGAAAAGCGGGCAGTTAATACGGTTTTCCAAAACTACGCCTTGTTTCCCCATATGAATGTGGCGCAGAATATTGCCTATGGGCTAAAATTGCGCCATGTGCCAAAGGTGCAAATTCGGGAAAAGGTGCAAAGCATACTGGAAATGGTTCAGCTTCAGGGATTTGAAAAGCGGATGCCGGGTCAATTGTCCGGCGGTCAGCGCCAACGGGTGGCCATCGCCCGGGCATTGGTCTTGTCTCCCCGCATCCTTCTTTTGGATGAGCCTCTGGGCGCGCTGGATCTGCAGCTGCGCCGGCAGATGCAAAACGAATTGAAACGACTGCAAAAGCAGTCAGGCATCACTTTTATATACATTACCCACGACCAGGAGGAAGCCCTCAATATGTCGGACCGGATTGCCGTCATGCGCGGCGGATACATTGAACAGATGGGTACGCCCGAGGAGGTTTACGAACATCCCGCCAGCATTTTTGCAGCGACCTTTATTGGGCAGACCAACCTTCTTTACGGGGTGGTAACGGCGCGGCGGCCGGGTGGCGGCGCGGCCTTGGATGTGAATGGGCTGACATTGCCTGTTCAGGCCCGGGGCGAAGCGCCCCGCATTGGGGAAAGGATCGCGCTATGCCTACGGACTGAGCAGGTGCACTACGGCCAGGCCCCCCAATATGGCATCCATCTGAGCGGCATCGTCAAGACAAGGCAGTACACCGGGGGTACGCAGCGGACCGTAATTTCCTTGCCCACGGGCCAGGAAATATTGTGCCTGAGTCAAAACCCGGTGGAAGAGGAGCTTTCCATCGGCAGCCGTGTATTTGTCTGGTGGAATCCCGCCCAGGCGGCCATTGTTCCCCTGGATGACGAGGAGGAAGCGCCTGTGGCGGGGGATGCGTTTTCATCCGCCGCATACGGGGAGGCGGCTTTGCTATGAGGAAAGGCAAGCGATCAGGCGCGGGGCTGATGGCCGTTCCCATGACGCTGTGGGCTATGGCATTTGTCGGGGTGGCGCTTTTGTACATTATTGGCCTCAGCTTTTTAAGCCGGGATACGAACATCGGCGTCACGGGCGAGGCTACCCTTGCAAATTATGAAAAGATACTGAATCCCGCCTATGGGAAAGTGCTCTTGCAAAGCCTGAAGCTGGCTTTTTTCACCACGGTCATATGCCTTTTTGTGGGCTATCCCTTCGGATACCTTATGGCCAGAACAAAGCCCCGCACAAGGGCCGTCTTGATGCTTCTGGTTATTGTGCCCTTTTGGACCAACGCACTCATCCGCATCTATGGCTGGAAGATTATCCTTTCGGCCAACGGCCCGCTGAACAGCGCATTGCTCGCCTTAAACCTCATTGACAAGCCTTTGAAAATGCTCTATACGGACGGCGCCGTGCTTCTGGGCATGGTATACGCGCTGATCCCTTTTATGATTCTGCCCTCTTTCAGCAGCGTGGAAAAAATGGATTGGTCTGTGGTGGAAGCGGCAAGGGACCTGGGGAGCAGCCCGCTAAAGGCTTTTCTTACCATCACACTGCCCCTTACCGCACCGGGGGTGCTGGCCGGTTGTGTGCTGGTATTCATCCCCTCCATCGGGCTGTTCTTCCTGAGCGATCTCTTGGGCGGGTCCAAGAATGTGCTGGCGGGAAATCTGATTCACGATGCCCTCATGAAAAGCCGTGATCTGCCCTTTGCCGCTGCGCTGAGCGTGATCCTGCTGGCAGTAACCTTCGTCATTATTGCCCTGTACCGCCGGGCCGGCGGAAAAAGCGGCGATATGGCGGTTATATAGGGGAGGAGTACGGCATGAAAAAGCGTTCGATAGCTTCTCCCCTGTTCTTGACGGTTGTACTGCTTTTGTTATACCTGCCGATTGTGGTTGTGATAGCCTACTCCTTCAACAACAACATGACCAAAAACAGCGCGCTGTTCACCGGCTTTACCTTTCACTGGTATGAGGAGCTGTTCCGGGATACCCGGGGCTTTATGGATTCCCTCCGTGTCAGCCTGCAATTGGCACTGTACAGCTGCGGGCTGTCCGTGGTGCTGGGTACATTGGGGGCTGTGGGTATGGCCCGCCGCGCAAGTGCGCCCCGTGCTTCCGCCCTTTTGTCGGGCGCTGTGGAGAACCTGGTAACCATACCGATCATGATCCCGGAAATCATACTGGGCATGGCCTTTATGGCGCTGTTTTATGCCATCGACTTACCCTTCGGCATGGTGACGCTGGTAATCGCTCATGTAACGTTTTGTGTGCCTTACATCTATCTCATCGTCAAAGGGCGGCTGTACGGCATGGACCCGTCGCTCCCTGAAGCAGCAAGGGATCTGGGGGCATCCCCTTTTCGCGTATTTTTTGATATCACACTGCCTCTTGTTTTCCCCGGCATTCTATCGGGGGCATTTCTTGCCCTGGCCATGTCCCTGGATGACTTTATTATCAGCTTCTTCGTGAATGGGGCGGGCACGGTGACGCTGCCGCTGAAGATATACTCCAGCGTCAAAGTGGGCGTTTCCCCCCAGATCAATGCCCTTTGCACAGTCATGCTGGGCATTGTGTTTCTGTGCGTAGCCGTAAGTCAGCTCATCGGCAGCCGCCGCCGGGCGCTCAAGCGCAAAGATCATCTTTCCTTGCTATCTGCGCCGGCCTCCTCCCAGAGGCCGCTTTGATAGATTTTTTAAGCGTATGAAAGGAGTACCACAATGAAAAAGATCATTGCCATCCTCATAACCCTATGCCTGATGCTTCCGGCCGCCATGTCCTTTGCACAGGCGGAGGAGGAAAAAATCTTAAATGTCTTTACGTGGGAAACGTATATCGATGACCAGACCATCGCCAATTTTGAAGACCTCACGGGGATTGATGTGGTGTATTCCCCCTTTGCCAGCAATGAGGATATGCTGCAAAAACTGCAGATGAACGGCGGCAGCGAGTATGACATTGTTTTGGGCAGCGATTATGCCTTGAGCATTCTTCGCAAGGAAGGCCTGCTCAAGGAACTGGACAAGAGCCTGCTAACCAATTATGGCAACCTGAACCCCAAGTATTTGAGCCAATATTTTGATCCTGAAAATGCCTATGCCATCCCTTATGCCGCGGGCACGCCGCTGATTGTTTACGATCCCGAGGCGGTGGATATTGAAATCACCGGCTATGAGGATTTGTGGAATCCGGCTTTGAAAGATTCCATCGTCATCATGAACGACGCCCGCAACGTGATCGGCATTACGCTCAAGACCATGGGCAAGTCCTTCAACGAAACCGATCCTGAAGTGTTGGAAGATGCCAAGGAAAAATTGATGCCCCTTTTCCAAAACATCCGCGCCTTTGATTATGACACACCCCATCAGGTGCTTTTGTCCGGGGACGCCTCCGTGGCCTATATGTTTACCCCCCAGGTGCTGTGGGCGCTGGACGGAAACCCCAACCTGAAGGTGGTCTACCCCAAGGAAGGCATGGGCTTTGGTATCGACGCACTGGTCGTGCCGGTAAACGCTCCCCACCCTGGAAACGCCCATCTATTCCTCAATTACCTCATGGAGCCTCAGGTGGCGGCCGATGTGGCACTGGCCCAGCTTTATTTGAACCCCAATCAGGCCGCCGAAGCCCTCCTCCCAGAATCGTATACGCAAAACCCCGCTTTGTTTATCCCGGATGAGGTGCTGGGCAAGACCGAGTTTATTCAGGACGTGGGTGAAACGGAAAGCCTTTACCAGGAGATTTGGGCCGAATTCAAACTGCAATAGAAATGCAGTAGGGGCTCTGCCCCTATACCCCGTCCAAGGGATTTCATCCCTTGGGCATCCCGTTAGCCCACGGCAAAGCCGTGGGCAGGGGAAGGGGGAAAGAGAGGGAAGTATGCTTTTAAAAAATGCTACCGCGTATATTGATGGCAAGTTTCGCCATATGATAGATGTACGCACCGAAGAAAATTTGATCGTCGAAATAGGAGAAAATCTGCCAATCCTGCCGGGCGAAGAAACCCAGAACATAAACGAAGATTATTTACTGCCAGGGTTTGTGGACGTGCATATCCATGCTTTTGGCGGCATGGATACCATGGATGGGGAAAAGGCAGTCCGTCACATGAGCCGGGAATTGAAAAAGCAGGGGGTATCCGCTTTTTTGCCCACCACCATGAGTGCGTCCCTTCAGGATACCCTGTCTGCCTTGAAGGGGATTGATGCGGTTCGCCGGAATCCGGAAAAGGATGGCGCGGTGGTCATCGGCGCCCACATGGAGGCCCCTTTTCTTTCAAAAGAAAGGCGCGGCGCGCAGGTTGCCGATTATTTCACACCCCCTTCCATGAACGCTTGGCATGAATTGACCGGTGCGTTTTCCAGCGTGGCTCGGATTGTTACCATGGCCCCGGAGCTTGACGGTGCGCAGGAGTGGATACGGGAAATCGCAAGCCGCGGGATTGTGGTCTCCATCGGCCATACCAATGCATCCTGCGAGCTTGTCCATCAGGCTGCTTCCTGGGGGGCCACCCATGTGACCCACCTGTTCAATGCGCAAACCCCGCTGCACCACCGGGAGCCCGGTGTGCCCGGCGCGACCCTTACCGACAGCCGCCTTTACGCAGAACTGATTTGTGACGGCATTCACCTGCACCCGGACATCATCCGCCTCACCTGGCTATGCAAAGGCAGGGAAAAAGCCATCCTGGTCACCGATGCCATGGAAGCTGCCGGCATGCCCGATGGCACCTATTCCCTGGGCGGGCAGACAGTGCATGTGAAGGATGGGGCCGCCCGCCTTTCCTCCGGCACCCTGGCCGGATCTACTCTTACCATGCCAAAGGGCTTTCAAAACCTGATCCACATTGGCATCCCTCCCGAGGATGCCGTCTACATGGCCACGCAAGGCCCTGCCGAGTCCATTGGCGAGAAGCTTGCGGGGCGCATTGTAAAAGGCGCGCCAGGAATTTTCACCCGCTGGGATTCGGCCTGGAATCTGAAGGCCGTTATAGGCTGATATCCTCACAGTGGGTACCTGCCTAAGAGCATCCATCGCCAGTTAAATTTTCCAAAGGCTGCTCAGGATGCAGGGATTGCGCATGATTTACAAGAATTTTACTCAAACTCCCCTCAAGGGCAAGGTTTGCTTTATGGCTGAAAATCCCTTGCCTGGCAAATGCATTTGCGCTACAATGATAGGGGAGCAGAGCCCCCCGGGAGGGAAAACTTATGCTGCATGCCTCCGGCGCGCCAGAATACGCACCGCTATTGCAAAAGCTGCGGGAATTGATCCCGCCGGAACGGATTCTTCTTCAAGCGCCAATGGCACTGTACACCACGCTCAAAGTGGGCGGCCCTGCCGATATCCTGGTAAAAGTAAAAAACGCCGGGGAAATCGTTTCGCTGAAGTCACTGGCGCAAACCTATTCCGTTCCTGTCATGATCATAGGCAACGGCAGCAATCTCCTTGTACGGGATGGCGGCATTCGCGGCCTGGTCTTGCGCTTGGGCGAGGAAATGTCTGATGTTACCGTCAAGGGGGATACCATTCGTGCCCAGGCGGGGGCTCCCCTGCCCGCCGTCAGCCGTGTGGCAGCCCGACACGGGCTTACGGGGCTGGAATACGCCTGCGGCATTCCCGGCACCGTGGGCGGCGGCATCTATATGAATGCCGGCGCTTATGGCGGTGAACTAAGTCAGGTCATAAGGGAAGTGGAGGCTGTCACCCCCGAAGGAGAGGTGCATACCTACTCCAAAGAAGAGATGCGCTTTTCCTACCGTCACAGCCGAATCCAGGATGAAGGGCTATGCGTGACTTCAGCCGTTTTTGCCCTCTCACCCGGGAACAAAGAAGAGATTTGGGCGCTCATGAAGGATTATGCCAGGCGACGCAGCGAAAAGCAGCCCTTGGAGTGCCCCAGCTGCGGCAGCACCTTCAAACGTCCCGAAGGATATTATGCAGGCCAGTTGATCGACGAGGCGGGGCTGAGGGGCGTTTCCGTAGGCGGAGCGCAGGTTAGCCATAAACATGCTGGATTTTTGATTAACACAGGGGATGCTACCGCATCGGATTTTCTTTCCCTTATCGCCCATGTGCAGCAAACGGTGCTATTCAAGCAGGGCGTTCAGCTGATGCCGGAAGTACGTATTGTGGGCGAGGACAGCCCCTTAAAAATGGTTTAATGATGAAGGAATTAGAGGTGGATTGCTTATGCGGTTTCTGATTTTGACCGGCCTTTCCGGCGCGGGCAAAACCGTGGCCATCCGCCACCTGGAGGACCTTGGTGCCTTCTGTATTGACAATTTGCCCCCTATGATGATGGTCAAATTTATGGAGGCCTGCCAGACATCCCCTATGCGCGCTCCCTTGGTGGCCATGGCAGTGGATGTGCGCAGCGGCGAGTTTTTCGATGCCCGTGCGGTGCGCAAGGTCATTAGCGAAGCCCGTGAAATCGGCTATCAGATCGAGACGGTTTTCATCGAAGCCAGTGATGATGTGCTGGTGAACCGGTATAAGGAAACCCGCCGGGATCATCCCCTCGCCAGCGAAAGCGTCAGCTTGCTGGAAGCCATTCTCCGCGAGCGGGAGATGCTGCAGCCCATGCGGGAAACTGCCAACTATTTGATCGATTCCAGCACTTTGCGGCCCAGAACGCTGCAAAAGATGCTGTCTGATATTTTGTCAACGCACTCCGACAGCCAGTACATGCGTTTGGAAATCCTCTCCTTCGGCTTTAAGAGGGGCCTGCCCAGGGAAGGGGACCTGGTGTTTGACGTAAGGTTCCTGCCCAACCCCTTCTATATTGACGGGCTGGGCCACCACACAGGCCTGGACGAGGATGTGCGCCAGTTTGTTCTGGATCACCCTGTAACGGTTACCTTCCTGGAAAAGGTTATGGATATGCTGGACTTTCTTTTGCCCAATTACCAGGAGGAGGGCAAGCACCGGCTGGTGATTGCCATAGGCTGTACAGGCGGCGCACACCGCAGTGTAGCCATTGCCGAAGAAATCGCCCGCCGCATGCGGGACCGGGGGCTTCGGGTAGACGTAAACCACCGGGATTTGGACCTGGAACAAGCCCATTGGAAAACCCTGGCTTAAATTATACAACCGGCCCAAGGGCATAAAGGCCCTTCCCTGCCGGCCGGGGCAAGGAGGATCCCTTGTCCTTTTCTGCAATTACCAAAGAGGAATTGGTGCGCTTGCCATTAGGCAAGCCTTGCTGTATGCTGCATGAACTGGGTGCGCTTGTGCATACCTCCGCATCCCTTGCCTTAAAAGGCAGTGGGCTGGTGCAGGTAACTTTTCAGGTGGAAAGCGCAGCGCTGGCACGCCGGATTTTTCTGCTTCTGCGGGCAAGGCTTTCTATCACGCCTACCCTTCATTTTGTGCAGCATGCCCGGCTTGGCAAAAAGCGTTCCAGTGTTTTGACATTGGAAAATGCCGATGCGCAAAAGCTGCTGGCCACGCTTGGCATGATGGAGCAGGGAGATGACGGCACATACTCCCTGAAGCGCACCGTGCCCCGGCATGCGTTAACCCGGCAGTGCTGCCGCAGCGCTTTTTTTCGGGGCGCTTTTCTGGGGGCAGGATCTATTACCAACCCCGAAAAGGGATATCATTTTGAAATTGTAGCAGCGGAGCCCACGCTGGCGGCCACGCTGACAAGGCTTTTGAAAAAAGCCGACTTGCCCGGAAAATGGATGACCCGCAAGGGTGTTTCAGTCGTGTATTTTAAAGGGAGCGAACAAATTGCCTCCGTGCTTGGCATGATGGGGGCACATCAGGCGCTGCTTTCCCTCGAAAATACGCGTATCCACAAAAACGTGATGAATCACGTCAACCGCATGATCAATTGCGATGCTTCCAACATGGAAAAGCAATTGGATGCTTCCCGGCGGCAGGTGGACGCTATCACGGCATTATCCCAGCAAAAAGGGTTGGGGAGCCTTCCCCCATCCCTTGCACAAGTAGCCCAGCTTCGCCTTTTGCACCCCGATGCTTCCTTGCAGCAATTGGGGGAAATGCTGGATCCGCCTGTAGGCAAATCAGGAATCAATCACCGCTTGCGCCGGATCGTTGCTTTGTCGCAAGCGCTGGAGATACAAAAGGAGGAAGAACCATGATCCGTAAAGAAGTCGCCCTGCCTGGCCATGAGGCGCTTCAGCGCCGAACCGCCGCCCAATTGGTGCAGGTAGCCAGCCGCTTTGACGCCCGTATTATGATCGAGCATCAAAGCAAGGTCATCAACGCCAAGAGTATGCTGGGCTTGCTTTCCCTGGGGTCGGTAACGGAGGGAAAGCTTTATCTGGTAGCGGATGGCGATGATGAGCAAAAGGCAGTCAATGCCATTGTTCACTTGCTGGATAGCAATTTTGCCGATTAGTTTTTATTCCAACGGCTTTTATGAACCGGTTGTATTTTTG
>JAEVYX010000145.1 GCA_023392515.1 Bacillota bacterium
TTTCTTGTGTGATTGAAAAAGCTGACTGTTATGCAAAATAACAATCAGCCTTCAGGTTCATTCCTCCGAATAAGGAAGCACACTGTCCCGCATTTTCAAAGAGGTGGGAATAAACACTTTTCGCGGCATGGAATAGCGGCCGCTGATCCTCTCCTGCAATAGCTGCAGGGCACAGTCTGCAATCGTCTCCATGGGAATGTTGACGGTTGTCACTGGCGGAGAAAGGTGTTTCATGGTTGGCAGGTTATTAAAGCCTACCAGGCTTACCTGACCGGGAACGGATATGCCGCAATGTTGCAGCGTGGACAGCACACCGGTGGCAACCGTGTCATTGCCTGTTAGGATGGCAGAGGGCAAAGGGTCCTCTCGGTTTACCATCACGTGGCATTGGCGCACGCCCTCTTCATAGGAAAGCCGCTCTCCAATAAATAGTAGAGATGAATCAAAAATGTCTTTCTCTTTCATAAAGTTGCAATACTGCTCTTCCCGTTCATCAATGGGGTTTTTCATCCGGTTGTCATTTACCGTATTTCCGCCAACGTAGGCAATTCTCCGATGACCAAGGTCATACAAATAGCGCAGCGCATCCTTGATGCCGGAGCGTACATTGACCATGACGGCATCAAAACGGAGATCGTCCGGAGACGAATCCAAAAAAACAATATAGGGAGTAAGCATTGCAAGCTGGTCTGTTTCTTCCACAGAAAAGCGGCCGATGGCTATGAGGCCATCCACACGGATATTAACAGCGGGGACATAAGCACCGTCCAAATGAATAACCGAGCAGCAGTTGAAGCCCTCCTGGGCGCATTTCTTTTCCACGTGCTTTTGCAGGTAGAGGTAAAATGGATCCTCCGCCAGCTCACTTTCCGAATACCAATTCACCAACCCTATATTCAGGCGAACATCTGTCTGGTCGGCAGATGTTTTTCGCTGTTTCAGGGGCACATATTCCAGCGATTCAGCTATTTCCAAAACGCGCAGCTTGGTTTCCGCGCCTGCGTTCAATGTGGGATCATGGTTCAATACCCGGGATACGGTGGCAATGGACACGCCTGCGGCTGTCGCGATATCCTTAATCGTTGCCATGGGCAACCTCCTGCAGTAACGGATTTATACGCTTTTTTGAATTATACAACATATTTTCTGTTTTAGGTAGTACAAAAAGGTTAAAACAAGTAAAATTCTAAGTAAAATTTTCGAAAAATATCTTGACACATTTTTACCAAGCGAATATAATCACATCATCAAGTGATCGTACCCATCGAAATACGGTTTGTGCCTCAATCCGCGGGAAACGCGATTGAAGGTCAAATAGATACTATCCAACAAAAATCAAGGAGGAACTCCACATGAATGGCAAAAAGCTGTTGGGAATCCTGCTGCTGGTTGCACTGCTGGTCAGCACACTGTGTGCGGCATCTGCTGAAGCGGTAGACCTGAACGCGCTGACCCTGGATGAAATCATCGCCAAGGCAAAAGAAGAAGGCGATGTGCAATCCGTTGGCATGCCTGACGAATGGGCCAACTGGAAAGCCACCTGGAACGACCTGAAGGATGTATACGGCATCACCCACGGCGATGTGGACATGAGCTCTGCCGAAGAAATCGCCATGTTCGAAGTGGAAAAGAATGCGCCCACCAAGGATATCGGCGATGTAGGTGTATCCTTTGGCCCCGTGGCCATTGAAAAAGATGTGGTACAGGCGTACAAAACCAGCTATTGGGATCAGGTTCCCGACTGGGCAAAAGATGATAAAGGCAATTGGATGTGCCCTTATTATGTAACCATTTGCTTCGCCGGCAACATGGAATATATCGACAAGATGCCCACGACCTGGGCCGAACTGCTGGAAGGCGATTATAAAGTTTCCGTAGGCGATGTGGCCCGCTCCAGCCGTCCTCAGCTTGCCCTATTGTCTGCCGCGGTTGCCTTTGGCGGCGATGAAAACAACATTATGCCCGGCATCGAAGTATTCCGCAAATTGGCGGAGCAGGGCCGCCTGGACACCGGCGATGACAGCCGTGCCCGCATTGAAAAGGGCGAAATCGAACTGTATATCACGTTTGACTTCCTGGCCTTGGAACACAAGAACAATATGCCCAACCTGGATCTTCAAATTACCGTTCCTACCGACGGCGCGGCTGTAAGCGCCTACGCATCCGTCATTAACAAGTACGCGCCTCATCCCCATGCGGCAGCTCTTGCCCGGGAATATATCTTCAGCGATGCCGGACAGATTAACCTGGCCCGCGGCTATGCCCGCCCCATTCGTGTGGACAATATCAAACTGCCCGAGGATGTTGCTGCCAATCTGCTTCCCAGCGAAATGTATACAGGCACCTTCACCATTAAGGATAACGATGCCTGGTCCAAGACTGTGGCGCAAATGGGCCAGCTTTGGCAGGAAGAAGTACTTGCTTATCTTCAGTAAAGATTCATTCTGTTTAATGCAATCCTGAAGGAGGGGAGACGTTAAGGCGTCTCCCCTCCCTGTTAAGGCAAGGAGGAACACTTTTGTGAAGACAAGAAAGCGGGGCCATGCCTATCTATTGGCCATCCTGCCTTTTTTTCTGCTCGTTATCCTGTTTTTGTTTATTCCCATGATTTCCATGGTTTTCAAGAGCTTTCGCTCCCCCGAAACGGGAGCTTTTACCCTGGATAACTATGTGACTATTTTCACCAAGCGCTATTACCTGATGTCCATTACAAACAGCCTCCAGGTTTCATTGATTTCAACTGCCGCGGGGATCGTTATTGCATTTATTGCCGCCTTTTGCTTTCAGAAGCTGGGAAAAAAGTATCGTAAAGTATATACATCCGCACTAAACATGACATCCAATTTTGCAGGCGTAACCCTGGCGTTTTCCTTTATGCTGCTGCTGGGGAAAACAGGTACATTGGTAAACCTGGCAAAGCAAATGAATATGACATCTTTGGCGGATTTCAATTTCTATTCCGTATCCGGCCTGATGATTACCTATATTTATTTTCAGATTCCCTTAGGCACCCTGCTTTTGATCCCTGCCTTTGACAGCATCAAGCAAGAGTGGAAGGAATCCGCCCAGGTGCTGAAAGCCAACGGTTTTCAGTTCTGGTTTTATATTGGCATCCCTGTTTTGATGCCCAGCATTCTGGGCACGCTGTCCATTCTGTTTGCAAATTCCCTGTCCGCCTACGGCACAGCTTATGCCTTGATGGGCAATAACTTTTCGCTGATGACCATCCGCATTGCCGGCATGTTTACAGGGGATGTCGTGCAGCAGGTAGAACTGGGTTCTGCCATGTCTACGGTATTGGCCCTGTTGATGTGCGTATCCGTAGTAATCAATATGAAATATATGGGGAAGGCGGGTGAGTTGAGAAAATGAAAAAGCAGAAAAGAAACTGGTTTGCTTACCTTTTCGTCACGCTCTTATTGATTTTCCTCTTGATGCCTATCCTTTCCATCAGCCTTTATTCCATCTCCAAGAATTGGACCACCCAAATGCTGCCGGAAGAATTTACTTTTGAATATTACGGCGAGCTTTTCTCCATACCGGATTTCTTTATGGCCATTGTACGATCTATCGGCATCTCATTGCTGTCGGTAGGCCTTTGCATTGTGATATTGCTGCTGGCGCTGTATGTTGTGCTGGTCTACAAGCCCGGCTGGGAAAAGATGCTGAGCATTACCGTCACCATCCCCTATGCGATTTCCGGTGTTATTCTGGCCACCAGCCTATTGTCGCTGTATGCGGGCGGGCCGTGGCCGCTGTCCAATCGCATGGTAATGCTGACCTTTGCCTACTGCATCGTTATATTGCCTTATGTTTATCAGGGAATCCGCAATTCCCTTTACGCCGTCAATGTACACCAGCTGCTGGAAGTGGCGGAAATTCTGCACTGCAAAAAGCTGCGTGCCTTTTTTACCATCATTGTGCCCAACATCTTTTCCGGCATTACCATTTCTGCTTTGCTGGCCATCGCCATTGTTTTCGGCGATTTCGTATTGGTAAAGACCATCGCGGGTACTTCGTTCTTTACGCTGCAATATTATCTGTTCAACGCCATGCTGAAGTCCGGCACGCGCGGCGGTGCGGTGGTGTTTGTAGCTTTCCTGATTACCTTGTCCATTGCCTTCCTGGCGCTCAAGCTCCAGGAAAAGGGCTCCAAACACCGTGCTGAACTGTAAAGCATACAAGGAGGAAACGTCATGAGCTTCATTGCGGTTGAAAATGTTACAAAGCAATATTCGGTGAATGGCCCGAAAATTCTTGATAATATCAGCCTTACCATTGAAAAAGGCGAATTTGTTACGCTGCTGGGCTCCTCCGGCTGCGGAAAAACAACGCTGCTGCGCTGCATTGCGGGGCTGAATGAGATCAGCGCCGGAAAAATTTGTATCGATGGAAAGGATTGCACCACGCTTACCGCCGGTGAGCGAAATGTAGGTATGGTTTTTCAGCAGTACAGCCTATTTCCCAATATGACGGCCGCCCAAAATGTTGCTTTCGGCCTCAGGATGCAGCATGTGGACAAAAAGATCATCCAGGAAAAGACAAGGGAGATGCTGGATATCGTGCAGCTGGGTGACAAAGGGGACAGCTATCCCAGCCAGCTTTCCGGCGGCCAACAGCAACGCGTGGCATTGGCCCGCGCCATTATTACCGAACCTACCGTTCTTTTATTGGATGAGCCCCTTTCCGCAATAGACGCCAAGGTGCGCAAAATGCTGCAGGAAGAAATTCGGCGCATACAGCGCAAGTTTAACATCACAACCATATTCGTTACCCACGACCAGCATGAAGCCATGGTCATGAGCGATAAAATATTCCTGATGGACAAGGGCGTCATTGAGCAGGAGGGTTCTCCCGATCAAATTTATACGCACCCCGTTTCCCATTTTGCCGCCACTTTTATCGGCGATAACAACGTGCTTGACACAGCGTCGTTTGCAGCCGTATCAGGCGGAAAAATCAACGAAAAGTATGCTGTGCTCCGGCCGGAAATCGTACATTTATATAAGGAACGCGGAGGCATCAAAGAGGACTGCGTAGTAAAGGCCGTGGTGGAGGATGTCATCATGAATGGCACAACCATCCGCTATTTGCTCAACTGCAGCGGCGTATCCTTGAATGTCAGCATATTGTACAGTGCCAATCTTCAGTTCCGTATCGGTGAGGAGCTTTATGCCGCTTTCCGCCGTGAGGACTGCGTTTTTCTGGAGAAGTGAATATGAGTATGATTCGTTCCACCCTCTACCGGGAGGGCAGCTTTTACAAGGGCAACATCCATTGCCATTCCGTTTATTCCGATGGAAGCTTGACACCCGAGGCCTTGAAAGAAGCGTATCAGCGCAAAGGATATCAGTTTTTGCTTTATTCCGATCATAACGTCAATACGGATTTTCACGCCCTCAATGATGAGCGCTTCGTCTCCCTGCAGGGGTTTGAGGGGAATCTTATTGTCCCTATGACCACGCCTCCCCACAAGGAATTTCACCTTATTTTTATGAAAACGCCCAATCGTGATTTGGGCAGAATGGCCTTTCAGCCCTACGCCCATCTTCAGCATGTGCCGCAAGTGACGTATGACGGCTCCTGCGGCAGCCTGAAAATTTATGTCAAAGCGCAGCAGGATCGCGGCTACATGGCGATTTTCAACCATCCCCATTGGTCCTTTAACGATGAGAAGGATATCGCTTGCCTGGAAGGCCTGCTTGGAATGGAAATTTTTAATTATGGGACCCATATTTGCGAAAACTGCGGCAGCGGGGATTTAATGTATGACCTTCGCCTGCGCAAGGGGCACAAGCTCTGGTGCTTTGCGGCAGACGATAATCATAACCATGTTCCTTTTGATTCGCCGGCCAACGACAGCTTTGGTGGTTTTATTGTGGTAAAGGCCAAAGCATTGCATGAAGAAAGCATACTGGAGGCCATTTCAGACGGCAGCTTTTATGCGTCCATGGGGCCGGAGATCCATGACTTTTATGTTCAGGATGGGCGCGCTTATCTCACCTGTTCCGCCTCGCAGCGCGTGTATATTACGGATGATTGGCGGAATTACCGCTTGGGATACCGGGATGGCGGCAAAATCTGCGCGTTTTCCTGCGAGGTTCGCCCGGATGCACAGTATGTGCGCGCGGAGGTGATTGATGAACTGGGGCGCAAGGCGTATACCAATCCCATTTGGCTGAGGGGGTAAACCATGGATAAGCAACCACAGACAGTCTTGCCGCTGAACTGGCTTTCAGATCCGTCGGTATTCTCGGTGGGACAGCTTCCTCCACGATCTGATCATGAGATGCCAAACGTAGGCACGCTATGCCTGAATGGCATCTGGGATTTTCGTTGGTTTGAAACGCCCTGGCAGATTCCGGCTGACTTTCTTTCGTCAGCCTTCTGGAAAAACAGCAACACCATATCCGTCCCAGGGCATATGGAATTGCAGGGGTACGGAACCCCGCAGTATATCAATGTGCAATATCCGTGGGACGGGCTGGAAGAGCTGTCTCCGCCCCAGGTTCCGCAGCAGTATAACCCTGCGGGAATTTACCGCCGCCTGTTTACTTTGACTTGCCAGGAAGCCGGGCAAAATGCGCGGCTTGTATTTGACGGTGCGGAAAGTGCGCTGTACGTATATTTGAACGGGGAATTGCTGGGCTATGGCGAGGACAGCTTTACCCCATCGGCCTTTGACGTAAGCGGGAAACTCCGCGAAGGCGAAAATGAACTGGTGGCCGTAGTGGTGCATTATTGCAGCGGTTCCTGGCTGGAGGATCAGGATTTCTGGCACTTTTCCGGGCTCTTTCGTGATGTCAGGCTTATCTTGTTTCCCGCACACTATATTGACGATGTTTCTGTCATGCCCACGCTTTTAGATGACTTTTCTGAAGGAAGCGTATGCCTTCGTATGGCGGGCCGCTTTGACGGCTGCAATATGGCTGTACGTATCACTGATCCCCGTGGAAATCTTGCGGCCGAGTATATGGGCAGCATGCAGGAAAACCTGACGCTGACCGTTCACTCCCCCTTGTTGTGGAGCGCGGAAACGCCCAACTGTTATCATGTGACCATTTCCCTTAATGGAGAGGCCGCAGCCGAAACCATCTTTGGCTTTCGCAGCTTTGTTCTTGAAGGCGGGCTCATGAAAATCAACGGAAAGCGCATTGTTTTCCGTGGTGTGAACCGCCATGAGTTTGATTGTGATAAAGGCCGGGCTATTGGTGAGGATGAGATTCTGCGGGACTTGACGCTTCTCAAAGCCCATCATTTCAATGCCGTTCGCACAAGCCATTATCCGAATCATTCCGCCTTCTACCGCCTGTGCGACCAAATCGGATTGTATGTAATCGATGAAGTGAATTTGGAAACCCATGGCACGTGGATGGTCATGGGCAAATATGTGCCTTCCGATAAAGTATTGCCAAACGACCATGAGAAATGGAAGCCCGCGGTGCAGCGGCGCACGGAAGCCATGTTTTATAGGGATCGCAATCATCCGTCCATCCTGCTGTGGTCCTTGGGAAATGAATGCTGCGGTGGCACAATACTGCGGGATATGGCCAATCTATTGCGTTCTTTGGATCAAACACGGCTGATCCATTATGAAGGCATCTTCTGGGACCGGCGTTTTCCGGAAACCAGCGATGTGGAAAGCCGGATGTACGCCAAACCTCACGAAATCATCGAATATCTTTCCAATAACCCCGAAAAGCCCTACCTTTCCTGCGAGTATGCCCATGCCATGGGCAATTCTCTGGGCGGCCTGCATGAATATATCTCGCTGGAAGCCCGCTTTCCCATGTACCAGGGGGGCTTTATCTGGGATTTTAAGGACCAGGCGCTGCGGGTGAAAAGGGGTAATTCGCAGCGTGAACTTCTGACAGGGTTATCTTTTAGAAATCCCACCGACGGCTATTTCTGCGCCGACGGCCTGCTCTTTGGGGATGGGACACCTACGCCGAAATTTTTTGAAGCAAGCGCCCTTTATGCGCCCCTTCGCGTGAAATTCACAGAGGACCGGCTGCTGATTGAAAACTGCAACCTGTTTTTGGATGCTTCACCGTATGAAGCGTCGTGGAGGCTGCTTCGGGACGGCCTGGAAACAAGGCGCGGGGGATTTCCCTTGAACATACTGCCGGGAGAAACGGGAAGCTATCCTTTGCCTGAATTTATCATGTACGAAGGAGAATGGCTGCTTGATGTTTCCATCACAGCGGCGAAGGATATGCCGTACGTCCCCAAAGGCACGGAAATTGCCTACGGGCAAAAAGCCTATCAGCATATGCGCAGGCCTATAACACAGGAGCCTGTTCCATTCATAAACGCTGATTTCAATGTGGGATTTCCCTTTACAAACGGGCATGGACTGGTATCCAAAGCAAGCGGTTTATTATCATCCCTGACAATCGGGCGTGAAGAGCTTCTTACCCGCTGCCTCCGCCCTGACTTCTGGCGCGCCCCTACCGATAATGACCTTGCAAACGGGAATACCTTGCGCTGGGCACAGTGGAAGCTGGCAAGCCTCTATTCAGCTTGCGACCGTTGGCAGGAAACTGCTTACACGTGGTCGGCTCATCTGTCTTTTCCCACCTGCCCTGCCACAGGCTGCTCAATAGACTATTATATGCAAAATTCCAACACGCTGCGTATAGAATCGCGACTGGATCAGCCTGCGAAGGATCTCCCCGCCATGGGGGTGTCTTTGGCGCTGCCCAGCCTTTACAATCAATTCCGTCTGTACGGAAATTTGCAAAAGGAATCCTATGCGGACCGCGATCTTCCGCGGTTGGGGCTTAGGGAGGGAACGGTACAGGAACAGTTCGTTCCCTATGTGAATCCTCAGGAAAACGGGTGCATGACCCATTTGAGATGGCTGGAGGTTTTCCGCCCCGACGGCTGCGGCCTGCGTTTTTTCGCCGACGCTCCCTTTGAAGCAACCGTACAGGCCTATGATGCACACCAATTGGAGCAGGCGCAAAGCATTTACGAACTGCCTGTGCCGAGCAATACCTTTATCCGCATTCTGAAGGGACAGTGCGGCGTGGGCGGCGATGATACCTGGGGCGCTCCGGTACACGCAAGGTATCTATTCAACGCCGATAAATTCGTGTTCTATATACAATTGATAAGCAGCCCGCCGCCTTCGCAGGGGCGAATCCCAGAATAATCGCTTTGGGAACGCTATTCATTATCCGCTGGTTCTCTGCCGCATCTGCGTCTGGGGCAGCCATCTCCGCCGCAGCCCTTTCCGGCTCCGTCGCAGAGCTTGTATTCGCCCCCTTCAATGCAGAGGACATGGCCTTGGACCAGAAACGAAGCAAGCTTCCTTCTTGCATCATTATAGATGCCCTGTACGGTTGACCGCGCTATATTCATATGGCTGGCGCACTCTTCCTGGGTATAGCCCTCCAGGTCAATCAGCCGGATGGTTTCATATTCATCCACCGACATTTTGACCGCTGTGCATTCGTCGGCCGGGGCATCCAGGGGGCCAAAGCGGCTGCTGTCGGGAAGGCAGCAGACCTTTCGCCACTTTCTCGGTCTTGCCATCGTTTTCTCACCTCATTGAATAGCAGAAATAACAAGCGCGTTCTCCGATTATTTCCATCGTCAGTGTAAGGTTCTTTGCATTCCTTGTCAATGACATCCGCTTTTTTGCAAAAATCTTTGGTTCAGCAGAAATAAGAAAAGCCGCACCTTCGCGGAATATTCGTGAGGGTGCGGCTTACTATGTATTGGCTATGTTCTACGATTACAGGCCGAAATAAGCGTTGAGCAGTTCGACTGCCTTTGCGGCGGTTTCACCGGTAACGGATGCACAGCGGGCTTTGCGTCCGTCATCCCCCATTTTAAGCCCCGTAGCTGTCATGAAATTGTTTAAGGAATCGGCGCAGTTTACCGAATCGGCAACCGTGGTGGCCGACTGGAATTCCGGCTGATATTCGGGGAATGCATGGGAGCGGTACCAGCTGAACAAATCCGCTGTAATCGTCTTCGCATCCGCAGGAGGGGTAACCAGCGCAATAGCCCCGGCAGCACCGCCCAAGGAACCGCACAGGGATGCGGCGCCATAACCGGCAGAGGCATTGGCAAACAAATTCACAGGGATTTGGTTAAAGGGATAGCCAACAGCCTCCGTAAGCTGTTCGATGATTGCGGAGAAAGCACCCATACCGCAGCCGCCCTTGGCAAAGTAGTTTTGATAGCCCAGTTCCTTTGTCTTTTCGGGATCGAGCTTCGCATACTTGAAAGGATGTTCGGGGGCGGCGGTTTCATCAGCAAATGCGCTGGTAACGTTCAGCAAAGAACCCACTGACCCAAATGCGATTGCACCGGCAGTGACTTTCGCGGTGTTCACCAGAAACTCACGGCGGGTTTGTACCTTTTCCATGTTTTCGAGCATGTTTTTCCCTTGATGATTCATAACGTACCTCCTTATGGTTTTCGGCATATGACATTTATCTCCATTATAGCTGGTTTACGGCATATGTCAATAAAGAATTGATAAAAAGTAGTCATTCTTGTATAGTATCCATATGTCAACCGAACTTGACCAGCTGCGATGCTTCATTTATAGCAGAAAAAATGCGCTGCGAGTGTTCGCGGCGCATCAGACTGTCAAAAAACCTCTGGGAGGTGTCGGAGGGGCACCCCCCTCCGACTGTAAATCCGAAGCCAGCGACAGGCTTCGCCGGATTCATTGGGCTTTGCTCTTTGCATACACATAGCGAAGCCGTAATAAAGAGCAAAGCCCCGGTGGCTTCGGAAGCCTTGCGCAGCAAGGTTTCCTTACGCCCTTCACCGCACGTAGAGCGTAGCTCACAGGTGAAGGGTGCAGACTCGAAAAAGCGGCGCAGACACTTTTTCGAAAC
>JAEVYX010000016.1 GCA_023392515.1 Bacillota bacterium
ACGGTTGGCAATTTCCACGTTCATAATAGGTACTCCCTTCCTCGTTATCGGGCTCAGTATATCGGTTTTTAACCCGGTTGCGCCACCTATTCTGCTTTTCATGCCCGCAACTTTTGGTTGCATTTCGATTAAAATTCAATTTTTGGGGTCTTTAAGCGAAAGCAAACTGGGAATGGGTACCCATACATGGCGTTTCATATCCACCCGCCCGCTTTGTAAAAAGGTAACGCCTTCCTTCTCCAATAAGGAGCGCTGTTCTATAAATCCGGGAGCGCAGTGCCCATCCCAAGTCACCACCCGGTGGCAAGGGATATCGTAGCCATCCGGCACATGGCACATGGCTTGGCCGCAAAGGCGGGCGCCCCGGGGTATGCCCGCCAAAAAAGCCAGCTGGCCATAAGTTGCTACACAGCCGGGCGGAATTTGGGCAGCTCAGGCATACATGCGCTCATACAGCTCAGCCCGCTTCATAAATCCTCCAGCCGGATGGAAATGGTAAATTGAGGCACATTTTCATTATATCCCATGAAACGCTTTCCGGCAAGGCTGCGTTTACATCATGCCAGGCAGGCATTTTTTCCAGCTGCCGCGCTTATAGAACCAATAGGACAGGGCGGCTCCCAATACCCAACCCAAGGGCCAGGACATCCAGATTCCGGAGGAGCCATAAATGGGGGCCAGTACAAAGGCCAGCCCGACGCGAAGGATCAAATCAGTAAAGGTTGCAGTCATAAAAGCGCCCATCGCGCCGGAGCCTCTCAGCACCCCGTCAGCAATCAGCTTGACAGCTATGGCCAGATAGAAAGGGGACACAATGGTCAGAAAAGAAATCCCCGCTTGAATGGCCTCCGATTCCTCCTGATTTAAAAAGATGCCGATCATTTGCTTTGGGGCCAGTTGAAATAGAAGAATGGCGGGAACCACTACGCAGGCCGCCATGGAAAGCCCAGCCAATAAACCGGTCTTGACTCTGTCCGGTTTATTGGCCCCTATGTTTTGCGCGCTGAAGGCGCTGACGCCGTTGGACAGGGTGGAAAAGCTGGTAAGCGCAAAGGTGTTAAGCTTGATGGCGGCGGCATATCCCGCGATAACCGCAGAGCCAAAGGTGTTCACCAGCCCTTGAATCATGAGGTTGCCAACGGAGATAAAGCTTTGCTGTAAGATGCTGGGGATGGCGATCCGGCTGATGCGGCCCAGCATATGGCCGGAGAATATTTCGTACCGGTCTGTATGCGGAATTTTTTTAAGCCTTACAAACAGGGTAAAGGCGGCCATCAGAGATGCCGCGCCCTGACAGATGAACGTGGCCCATGCAACGCCGCCCACGCCCATGTGAAAGGCGGTAACGAACAGGATATCCAAAATGATATTGCTGACCGAGGAAGCAATGAGAAAGTATAAGGGCGTTTTGGAATCCCCCAGGGCATTGAATATGCCGGTTGAGATATTGTACAAAAACAAAAAGAACAGCCCGCCGATATAAACATTCAAATACAAGGCCGATTGATTGAATATGTTATCCGGCGTGCTCAGCATGCGGAGCATGGTTTGGCAATAATAAAGCCCTGCCCCGGTTAACAAAAGGCTCAGTGTAAGCACCGAAATAAGGCTTGTGGATATGGCCGATTTCACCTGCCTGAAATCCCTGGCACCAAACAGCTGGGATACGGTAACGGAGCAGCCGATATTGCAGCCGGTTGCAACTGCCATAAAAATCATGGTAACTGGATAGGATGCCCCTACTGCCGCAAGCCCTTCCTGGCCGATGAAGCGCCCGGCCACCACGCTGTCGGCTATGTTGTATAGCTGCTGAAACACAATGCTCAAAAGCATGGAAAGCGTGAAAAAAAGCAATTCCTTAGCGGCGGAACCCTTGGTCATATCATGCATTGCATAAACCCCTTCAAACGATGGCTCGTCCTGATTATACCACCCAAGCTGGGGCTGTCAAAGCACAAAACATCAGGCCTTTTTTGTGCAGCATGGGCATTGAATCCATGCCGCCTTTTTAAATTTGTGAAAAAAAACCGGATTATTGGGTATGCAGGCTGCGCCAGTGGGTGAGGCGGGCTTGCGTAATGCCATATTCCTCCTGAAAAAACGTTTCGAAGGAGGCGTATCTTTCAAGAATCGCTTTGAATGCGCCCTGAATGAGGGACGGCGAAACGGTCATCATCATGCGGATAAGCTTTTCTGCGGGTTGGGAGATCCCCTCCGACAATAGCTTTGCGACCCTGCGCTGGTTGGCTTCTGCCCGGAATGCGGCGGATAAAAGGTAATCTTCCACAGCGGTTTCCGGGGAAACGCCCAGCGCCAATAAAAGAAGGGCACACCCAATGCCGGTACGGTCTTTTCCGGCGGAGCAATGCTGCAAAAGCGGTACGCCGCTTTCTTGATCAAGGGCGGAAAACATTCTCTGATACGCAGGGTTGTGGAAAGGCAGGGCTTCGTAAAACTCAGAAAACAGCGTAAACGCCGCCTCCACATCCGCATCGGAATCCACAAGCCGCAAGCGGGAGATCATATCCCCGTCCGCCAGCTGATTGAAGTCTTCTCTGCCAGGCAGCGCTGAAACCCATACATAGGCAGCTTCTCCGGGAAAGGAATCGGGGTGCCGGGTGATCTCGTCCTTGGAGCGGTAATCCAGCACCATCTGAAGGCCCAATCCGGCAAACACATCCTGCTCCCGGTCATTTATCCCTTTTACTACGCCGCTGCGAAAAAAGCGGCCCCATTTGACCCTTTTTCCCTCCTTAGTGGGATAACCGCCCAGGTCTCGGAAATTTTGTACCGCAGAAACCTCGACGGCTCTGCTGGCGAAGCGCAGGGGCGCATCCCCCTGGGAGGGGACCGCAAAATAGAGACGGGACCCGGGGCAGGGAGAGGAGATGCAGGTTTCACGTTCTGTAAGGGCGCAGAGGGGTTCAAGGCTGCCTTCAGGCGATTGGGAATAATAAAGGGTTGCCCCGATAAGGCTTTGGGGAACAAGGATAGAATACCCTTGGCCATCCCACTGGACGGACAATGTGCTTTCATCAATCATGAGTTTTCTCCTTTATTGCTTCAGCGGGTTTTCAAGCGGGCCGCAGTCAGCGGGGAGTGGAAATCCGGGCCTGCCTGAACTTTTAACATACTGGCCGGGCGTGATGCCGTAACACTGCCTGAAAGCCCGGTAAAACGTTCGGATGCATTCAAAACCGGTGGTCATGGATATCTCAAGCTGGCTCAAGTCGCTTTCCATCAGGAGCCGGGCCGCCTGCCTGCAGCGCAAGCTGTTCACATATTCCGTTAAGGTGCACCCAAAATTATCACGAAAGAGGTGAGACAGGCGGCTTCGGCTGTATCCGAAATGGCGGGCCAGTTTTTCCATGCTCAAGGGGGAGGCGTAGTTTTGATTCAAGTACAGCAATACATTCTGCGTAAGGCCCAGGGGCGCTTTGCTCCGTGCGTCACAAAGGCCCACCCGGTCTATCAGGATGCCCAGGAGCATCTGGCTGAATCCTTGCTTTGCTTCGCTACCCAAGGCTTCCCAGTTTTTATACATCAGGGGAATCAGAGCGGACATTTCCCCCCATTCATCCTCATAAATGGGGTTTGAGAAGCATTTTCCATCCAGCTGCTTGTACATGGCCGGTACGAAGGAAAGGGGAATGATCAATATGATTACATCTGATGTTTTTTCCGTAAAATACCGGTGAACCGTATAGCCGGAGGCGATGAGCAGGCAGCCCTTTTGCGCATCATACCGCTGGCCGTCCAAAATGGCGCTCATGACGCCATCCACCACATAAACCAATTCAATACTGGAATGAAAATGGGCCATGCATTCATTGTCTTGTGAACGGAAGCAATACGTTTGGGCCATATCATCCCGGTAATGCTCATAAATTTCAGGCATACGAATATACCCCCCGGAGCAGCACATTTTGTCACTATTTTGTCATTCCGTGTCATGACAAGTATATCATAGATGCGTTACAATGAAAATATCAGGCATGCTGGAACATGCCTATCAGGAAAGGAATGCAAAGGTATGAATAAGGTTCGCGTCGGCATCATCGGCTGTGGCGGCATTGCCAATGGCAAGCATATGCCCAGCCTGCATAAGCTTCCCCATGTGGAAATGGTTGCATTTTGTGACATTGTTGAGGAGCGGGCACAGAAGGCGGCTAAGGAATACGGCACCGCCGATGCAAAGGTGTTTACCGATTATCAGGAACTCTTAAAGATGAAGCTGGACGTGGTTCATGTGTTAACGCCGAACTGGAACCATGCGCCCATCACCATTGCGGCCCTGGAAGCAGGGTCCCACGTAATGTGCGAAAAGCCTATGGCCAAGACATCCAAAGAGGCAAAGGATATGCTGGATGCCGCCAAGCGCATCGGCAAAAAGCTGACCATCGGCTATCAAAACAGGTTCCGCCCCGACAGCCTATACCTAAAAAAGACTTGCGATCAGGGGGAACTGGGCGAGGTGTATTACGCAAGGGCGCTGGCCATCCGCCGCCGGGCCGTGCCCACCTGGGGCGTGTTTCTGGATGAGGAAAAGCAGGGCGGCGGCCCGCTCATCGATATCGGAACCCATGCCTTGGATCTGACGCTGTGGTGCATGAACAACTATGAGCCTGAAATGGTAGTGGGTACCACATACCGCAAGCTGGCGCCCAAGCCCAATTCCGCCAACGCCTGGGGCCCCTGGGACCCGGAAAAGTTTACGGTGGAGGATGCCGCCTTTGGATTTGTGCGCATGAAAAACGGGGCGACCATTTCTCTGGAGTCGTCCTGGGCGCTGAACAGCCTGTTTGTCCATGAAGCGAAAACCATCCTGTGCGGCACCGAGGGCGGTGCGGACATGATGGGCGAAAACAACGCCCTGCGCATCAACGGCGAAAAGTATGGTAAAACCTTTATTACCGTACCTGACCTGGATGCCGGCGGAGTGGCCTTTTATGACGGCACCACCGAATCGCCCGCCGACCTGGAAGCGAAAATGTGGATCGACTATGTGCTGGATGATACGAAGCCCCTTTTGGTAAAACCTGAGGAAGCTTTGATCGTGACCAGAATCCTGGAAGCTATTTATGAATCTGCAAAGAGCGGCAAGCCTGTGTATTTTGACTGATACAGGAGGTATACAAAAGTGAAGCTTCCGGTCGCGTATCAACTGTATTCCGCACGGGAAGACGCGGAAAAGGATTTGCAGGGCGTATTGAAAAGCCTGAAAGACATGGACTATGACGGGGTGGAATTTGCCGGGTTCTACGGCTATTCCGCACAGGAGATAAAAAGCCTGCTGGAGCAGTATGGGCTGAAGGCCGTCTCCAGCCATGTGGCTGTTTCCCTTATCATGGAAGATATGTTTGGGGTGATCTCCTATCATCAAAAGATTGGATGCCCTTATATCGCCGTGCCCTACCTGGAGGAAAGAGACCGCCCGGGTTCGGAAAGGTTTTCGGGGATGGTTAGGCTGATTGGAACGTTCGGCAGACTGTGCAGGGAAACGGGCATTCAGCTCCTGTACCATAACCATGACTTTGAATTTGTTCCCCTGTCCGGGCAGTATGCGCTGGATTTCCTTTATGGCGTGCTGCCCCCGGACATCCTCCAGGCCGAAATCGATACCTGCTGGGTGAAATATTCCGGGATCGACCCCGCCGGTTATGTCCGCAAGTATGCAGGGCGCTGCCCAGTGCTACACCTGAAGGATTATGAGGGATACAGGGATGGTAAAACACCCTACGCGCTCATACAGGGCGGCAGCGAAGCGGATCAGGGCGCTGCCTTCTCCTTTAAGCCCTTGGGAATGGGTTGTCAGAATATTCCCAATGTTGTGTCGGCGGCGCTGGACAGCGGCGTAAAATGGCTGGTGGTGGAACAGGATGAATCTCCGGACCGGCCTAGCCTGGTGGCTGCCCGCCTGAGCCGGGAGTATCTTAAAACAATCGGGCAGTAAGCATACGTTAGGGGCTCCGCCCCTAAGACCCCGCTGAAGGGATTTCATCCCTTCAGAATCCCTGCACTTGGGATTGGAAAGGAGGTTGCCTTTCCATGAGGGCTTAGGAGAGCGGAGCCCAGTTTTTTATGCTTCTTTATATAAAAAAATCACCCACGGCAGCGCCGAGGGTGAAAAGGGATTTTCATGAGGACAGCCCTTGATTGGAGAAGCTAGGGGGCGACGCCCCCTACCGCAGTTCCGGCTTCCCGGGTCATGCAATATTGCTTGAGGCCAAGCTGGTTTTGGAAGGTTGTAAACAACTGGAAACCATAATGCTGATACATAGGGATATTTTTTTCGTTATGGGTTTCCAGGGTGGTCAAAAGCCCTTTTTGATCGGCGTACTGCAAAACAGGCAGCATGATCCGGTGTGCCATACCGGTGCCCCTTGCTTGGGGACGCACGGCAAAATAGATGATGTGCATATGTTCCTTGCGGTGCAGTTCCCGCGTCCAGGTAGCGTTCAGATATTTGCGGCCCATGATGAAGTGCCACAGGGTTTTGAGTGAACTATCATCCTTAATAAGGGACAGCTGGGTTTTTAGGGCATAAAAGGTCTCGACAGAGTAATACTTCAGCAAATTGTACGGTTCCGAATCATCGTCCACGATGATCAGGCCGTTCACGTCAGGGCTGTCGGCATAGGCATCGCCATTTTCCAGCAGCTCGCCCGCATCGCAGGCGAATACCTCCGGCAGTGTCTTTTCCCGCAGGCTTTCCTGCGGGATCAGCTTATGATACAGCGGGTCATCCCGAAAGCATTCCAAAAGGATGCGTGCCACCTTGGGCGCGTCCGTCCTTTGTAAATGGGTAAGTTGATCGATACGCATGATCGATTCCCCCGGTTATTCCTCCTGGGGGGCGGCAAGCAGCCGCAATTTTTGCAGCGCCTTTTTCAGCAGGGCGTCCACATCGGAAACGGCGGCCGTTTCCTCCCGTACCGCTTTGTCCAGCCGGGTTAGTTCCTCCTGTTCCAGCTGTTGCAGTTCCCGAATCGCCAGGGCGAGTTCGGGCCTTTTCTGTGCTTTTTTTTCTTTTAGCTGCTGAATGCATTCATACAGGTTCAATTGCCCTTGCAGCCGGCCGGTACCCCACAAAAGCCTATCCGGCGATTGATGAAGAGCATAATCCGTAAAATAGTCAAAGACATCTTTGTCAAAATCGGCGGCGTAACGGTTGTTGTCAATTTCACAAAGGCTGTCGATGGCGCCCTTTATATCCTTGGCATACAATTGCCATACGGCCTGATGGAGAAGCAGGGCGTTTTCCTGAGCGTTTTCATGGGGCAGGATGGATGCGTCGTGCCAGGTTAAGCGTACGAACCGGTCTTCCATGGTACGGAAGAGAGACAAAAGCGCCGTGCGTACATCTTTATACTGGCGGTAAAGCTCCCAGGCAAGGGCGGGGTTTTCCGACAACGCGGCGGCATAGCGGGAATTAACCGCCTGGGTTTCATCATGCAGGTCCTCGGCTTTGCGGATGGCTTTTTCCAGGGTTTTGCGAAAGGAGCCTTCCAGCCGCGGGGAAAGATGCTGGCAGGTTAGGGTTTCCCCCAGTGCCTTAAGCCGTACGGAAAAATCCAGAGGCGGCAGACACAGCTGGTCAAAAGCCATCAGCAGCCTTCCGTACAGCACATGATGGTAGTGATAGACGGACTCGTCATAAGCGTCGTCGTTGTCAAACTGGGAATGATACCTGGTTTCCATAAAGGGCCCGCCGCCAAACTCATTCACCAGTGCAGGTATGCCCGAAATGGCCATGGAAAAGTCATCGGACCAGGTTTGGGTGGGGCATACAACCCCGGATCCCTTGGGGTAAACCGCCCGGACTTTGGGTGGCAGTGCTTTCATCTGGCGTTTTAAAAAGCCCTTCAGTTCATACACGCTGCGGATGAAGTGCTTTTTCCCATGGGAATGGGCGGGCAGCTCCAGATTGATATTGCATATGGCCTGGCCGGCCCATTCCGGATGCAAGTGAAAGACTTGATTGTATGCGCCTACGGACCAGTCGTACCGGGTATTGATTTTTCCCCATTCCTCTGCCGCCATGGCGCAGAACACCAGGGTTTTCTGAGGCTTGTACCCGCTTTCCAGCACGGTGCGGGCCAAGCCCAGCATGAGCCCCACGGCGGTGTTGTCATCCTGAAAACCGGAAAAGTACGAATCGTAATGTGCGGATACGATCACCAGGGAGTCATTTTGAACCCCTTCGATCTTTCCTATTATGTTGTAGGAAAAGGTATCCGGCATCACGGTGGACTCCGCATCCAGCATGACCTGAACCGTATCGCCATACTCCAAATCCAGCCGCTCAAGAAGGTCCTTTGCATCCCGTTGGGAAAGGGATAGCGCCGGCGCGTTATGCGGGCCGCAGATATCCTGGGCGTTGAGCGCCCTGGCATTCACCTGGCCATAGCCGCTGCGCTGCACTGCCAGTACCGCGGCCGCACCATGAAGATAGGCTTGATAGGCCGGATAATTGATCCACCACTCATCCCGCTGGTTGATGGTGATAAGAACCAACTTGCCTGTCAAATCCAGCTTATGCAATTCCTCCGCAGTGCCGCGGCCTGCATGGATTAAGGTATAGGTCTTTTTCCCGCCGGTATGCAAGTCTGTTTGGTAACCGCCCAGTTCGCAGGTGTATTCCTGCCCTTCCGGGGTTTCGTAATACAGCCGGGCGTGGGAGAAATCCCAACCGTCCAGCACAAAGCGCTCCTTTTGGGGATTCAGGCCGATGCGCGCCATTTCTTCATAGAGCATTTCTCCCGTTTCAAACTCTGCCCGGGAACCGGCAGTCCGGTATCCCAGAACCGGGTTCGTGCGGAATTCCTCCATGTGCTTGGCCAGCCGATAGGCATAACCCACATCCAGGCAGCGGGAAAAATGCTGCCATTGGGGATCCAAGGGAACGATAGCGCGCTGAGAATCAGCCAAGGGTATCTCTCCTTTCCCCAAAAGATCGGGCAGGACAAAAGGATATAGCCGCTTTTGCCAGCCTATGGTAGCACAAGCGGCATGCATCGTCAACGGTCCAATTGTAAACCCTGCACTAGACGGGAAAAAGAAGCCCATGATGGACGTTTCAAAAGAGATAAAGATATGTTAAAATGTGAGGGAAGGCGGCTTGAACATGTTTTGCCGCTGGATGCGGAGGAGAAAGCAATGGAATTGAAAAAGCGCAAAACAAAGATCATTTGCACCTTGGGCCCGTCTGCAGTCAAAGGTGATACATTGCGTAAAATGATACTGGCCGGTATGGATGTAGCCCGGTTCAATTTTTCCCATGATATTCATGAAAATCATCTAATCCGTTTGGAGCAGCTCAAAGCCTTGCGAGAGGAATTGGGCCTGCCCATTGCCGCCATGCTGGATACCAAGGGGCCGGAGATCCGCTTGGGGGACTTTGAAAATGACAAGGTTATGCTCAAAGAAGGGCAGGAATTTGTCCTGACAACCAGGGACGAGCCGGGGGATGAACACCACGTATCCATCACCTACAAGGAGCTGCCCCAGGATGTCAAGGCGGGCGCCACCATCCTGATCGATGACGGTCTTGTGGAATTGACCGTTATGCATGTGTCCCAGGATGAGATTGTATGCAATGTCGAAAACGGCGGAATCATTTCCAATAAAAAAGGGGTAAACGTACCCGGCGCACGTTTGTCCATGCCCTTTATCAGCAAGAAGGACCGGGAGGACATTCTCTTTGGCATTAGAAATGGCTTTGATTTTGTGGCCGCTTCCTTCACACGCTCGGCGGAGGATATCTTACAGATCAGGGAGATATTCAGCCAGGAAGGCTGCACCACCATGAACATCATCGCCAAGATTGAAAACATGCAGGGTGTGCAGAATATCGATGAAATCATCCGTGTGTCCGATGGCATTATGGTGGCCAGGGGCGATATGGGCGTGGAAATTCCCCTGGAAGATGTGCCCGTACTGCAAAAAATGATCATCCGCAAGGTATATACCGCCGGCAAGCAGGTGATTACCGCCACACAAATGCTGGATTCCATGATGAAAAACCCCCGCCCAACCCGTGCGGAAGCTACCGACGTAGCCAATGCTATTTATGATGGCACCAGTGCCATTATGCTGTCCGGGGAGACGGCAGCAGGGTTGTACCCGGTGGAGGCGGTAAAGACCATGGCCCGCATTGCCATCCGGGCTGAATCGGATATTAACTATATCAAGCGGTTTAAGGAGCGGGCGGAAAACGAAAACACGGACGTGACCAACGCCATCTCCCATGCCACCTGTACTTCGGCCCATGATTTGAAGGCAAACGCCATCATTACCGTAACCAAGTCGGGCCGTACCGCCCGGATGATCTCCAAATACCGGCCGAATTGCCCGGTTATCGGCTGCACAACCTCCCCCTCTGTTTACCGGCAACTGAACCTGTCCTGGGGGGTTACGCCGCTTCTGATCGGCGAGGAAAGCAATACCGATGACTTGATCGAGCATGCACTGGACGCGGGGGAAAAGGCCGGCCTTTTGCATGATGGTGAGCTGGTAGTGATTACCGCCGGGGTGCCCCTGGGCATCTCAGGCACCACAAACCTAATGAAGGTGCAGGTCGTAGGCCATATACTGGTGACCGGGCGCGGTGCTACCAGCCGGTCTGCCTGTGCGCAGTTGTGCGTATGCCAAAATGAGCAGGAGGCTTTTGACAATTTCCGGGAGGGTGACATTCTGGTCATTTCCCAGACCAGCAACAATCTGCTGCCGCTGGTTAGAAAGTCCTCCGGCTTGATATTGGAGGAAGATAATCCCAACGGGCACGGCGCGGTTGCGGGGATGAGCCTGGATATCCCGGTGATTATCGGCGCGGAGAACGCAACCCGGATTTTGAAAAGCGGCGCGGTCGTGACGCTGGATGCCATCCGCGGCGTGGTAAGCTGCAAACCTGAAGCAAAATAATTAGCAGGTTATAAACGAGCCCGGCTATTCCTTTCATGGATTAGCCGGGCTTTTCAATCATATCATTCCCTGGGGGAAAATGGCTTTACATACCAGTGTAATCAAGGGTGGAGCATTGGAATAATTTGCAATCAGACGGTATGCAAAAAATGTTGAAATTATGTGCCCGGGAGGGTTGACAAAGTCAGTTAGCTGGAGTAAACTATTCCAGCAGCGAGATAGTTAGTATCTGCTAACATCTGGATGAATATGGCTGCGAGTGATTAGGAAAATGCAGAAGGAGGCGATCTGATGCCGCTTTCAATGGCCAACGCAGGACAATCCATCTGTATTCACCAAATCCATGGGAAAGACGAAACCCGCCGCTTTTTGGAAAACCTCGGGTTTACAGCCGGCGAGAGGATTACCGTTGTTACAAAGATACAGGGTAATCTGATCGTGAATGTGAAGGATACCCGGATTGCCATCAGCAATGCCATGGCGAACAAAATACATGTTGATTAAGGAGGCTGACTCCATGCTGACACAGCCCCGTACCTTGAACAAGGTCAAGATCGGAGAAACGGTCACCGTGCAAAAACTGCTGGGCGAAGGCGCGTTAAAGCGCAGAATTATGGACATGGGGATCACCAAGGGCACACAGGTTATGGTGCGCAAGGTAGCCCCGCTGGGTGACCCAATCGAAATCAATGTGCGGGGTTATGAGCTTTCCATCCGCAAATCCGAAGCGGAGAACATCGTGGTTGCCTAAGGGCATCCCTTTTTATAGCCCACACGTTAGGCTAAACTAACTTGCGAAAGGACGGGATATCCTGTGGCAGAAATGAGAATTGCCCTGGCCGGCAACCCCAACTGTGGCAAAACCACCATGTTTAACGACCTGACCGGCTCCAACCAATATGTAGGGAACTGGCCGGGGGTTACAGTGGAAAAGAAGGAAGGCAAGCTTCGCGGGAGCAAGGAAGTCCTCATTGAGGACCTGCCGGGTATTTACTCCCTTTCCCCCTATACGCTGGAGGAGGTTGTCAGCCGGAATTATCTGCTGGATGAGAGGCCGGATGCCATTTTGAACCTAGTGGATGGCAGCAACCTGGAGCGGAACCTGTATTTGACCACCCAACTCCTGGAAATCGGGATTCCGGTCGTTGTTGCGCTGAACATGATCGACCTGGTCAACAAGCGGGGGGACAGGATTGATACCGCAAAGCTTTCCGCCGCATTGGGCTGCGATATCATAGAAACCAGCGCCTTGAAAGGGGTTGGCAGCAAAGAGGCTGTTGAAAAGGCACTGGAGGCGGCCAGAGCAAACAAACCGCAAAAAACTATTTCCGCCTTTGGCATTGATGTGGAAAGCTCGCTTCAGCAGATTGGCAAAGCGATTGCCCACCTGGTGCCCAAAGAGCAGATCCGCTTTTTCAGCGTCAAGGTGTTTGAACGGGACGAAAAGGTAATGGCCCGGCTGAACCTTGATGAGCCGACGAAGAAAAGGCTGGAAGCGCTGATTGTTGATTTGGAGAAGGCCCATGACGATGACAGCGAAAGCATTATTACCAACGAGCGGTATCAGTACATTACAAACCTGATGAAAACCACCCTGTACAGAAAGAACCAGGGGGGACTCACCGTCAGCGACAGGATAGACAAGGTTGTAACCAACAGGTTTTTGGCACTGCCGATTTTCGCGGCTGCCATGTGGCTGGTATATTATATCTCCATACAAACCTTGGGTGCCATTGGCACCGACTGGATGAATGAAGAGCTTTTTGGTGCGATTATTCCCAACGCGGTCAGCGGTTTCCTGCAATCCATCAATGCTGCCGATTGGCTGCAAAGCCTGATGCTGGATGGCATCATTGCAGGGGTAGGCACGGTATTGGGCTTTCTGCCCCAGATGATGGTGCTGTTCCTGTGCCTGGCCTTCTTGGAAGACTGCGGCTATATGGCAAGGATCGCCTTTATTATGGACCGGATTTTCCGCAAGTTCGGCCTTTCGGGAAAGTCGTTTATACCCATGCTGGTCAGCACCGGCTGCGGTGTGCCCGGTGTTATGGCCAGCCGCACCATTGAAAACCAGAAGGACCGGCGCATGACCATCATGGTCACAACCTTTATCCCCTGCGGGGCGAAGATGCCCATCGTTGCGCTGGTCGCAGGCGCCCTGTTTCCCCAAAGTGCCTGGGTTGGCCCTTCCTCCTACTTCCTGGGAATGTTTGCCATCATCGTGTCCGGAATCATGCTGAAAAAGACAAAACTATTTGCCGGTGTTCCTGCACCCTTTGTTATGGAGCTTCCCGCTTACCATCTGCCCCAAGTGAAAGGCCTGTTCATACACACGTGGGACAGAAGCAAGGCCTTTATCAAAAAAGCAGGCACCATCATATTCCTGTCCAGTGCCATTGTCTGGTTCCTGTCGAATTTTGATTTGAGCTTTCGCATGGCCGGTCAGGACAAGAGCATCCTGGCCATGTTGGGCGGCTTGATTGCCCCTTTGTTCGCCCCCTTGGGCTGGGGGGATTGGCGGGCTGCGGTTGCATCCTTGGTGGGGCTTACCGCTAAGGAAAACGTGGTCAGCACCTTTGGCATCCTCTATGGGGTATCCCAGGTGGCTGAAGACGGCATGGAAATCTGGCCGCAGCTTCAGGCGGCGTTTACCCAGGTGACCGCCTATTCCTTCCTGGTGTTCAACCTCTTATGCGCCCCTTGCTTTGCAGCCATCGGCGCGATTCACCGGGAGATGGGCAGTACCAAATGGACCTGGATTGCCATTGGATATCAAACGCTGTTCGCCTATGTGTGTGCTTTCCTGATTACCCAGTTGGGCAGCTATATCTTCCTGGGCACGGCCTTTGGCATAGGGCAGGGCATAGCCATCCTGATTATTGGAATTGTGGGCTGGCTTCTCTTCCGGGAAGATCCCTTCAAAAACAAACCTACCATTTCTTCCGTAAGCGCCAGCGCTTGATTTGTTAAAGGAGATGATACAATGGGTACCGTACTGGTTGCCGCTGTTCTTTTCGGAACGCTTGGATATATCGTATACACCATGATCCGCAACAAAAAGAAAGGCAAAACAGGCTGCAGCTACGGCTGCGCGGGCTGTGACGGGCATTGCCCCCATCAGTAATGGAAAAGCCGCTTCCCAAGATATCGGGGAGCGGCTTTTCCATTAGCAACGAGCCTATTTCAGGGCGTGATAGGACACCAATTCATAGGCGGTATCGAATTCTTCTCCCCAGAATCCTTTCTGGCCGCATTCACATTCCCCGGTTTGATTGTCGTAGGGATCGCTGCGCAGGAAAGCTTTGGGCGGGGTGAAATCCGCCTGATAGGCGGAATTTGCCGCCATGCGGAAGGGGTCCAGATTGCCGAAGTAAAAATTCCACCGCTCTATGTTTCCTTTGCGCCATGCTGAACCGCCAAAGGAGCAATCGCAAAAGAGCCAGCCCCAGGAGGGGATATAAAACTGCGCCCAGTCGTGGCAGCCGATATCATGGGGCGCTGTTGTCAGGCCTGACTGCCATCTGGCCGGAATGCCGGCAATGCGGCAGAGGGTGATAAACAAAAGCGCTTGAATGCCGCAATCACCTTTCAGGTTTACAGCAGCGTATTCCACGAGGTTTTCAATGCATACATATTGGCGCATAAAGGAATAGTTCACCCGGGTTGTGATAAAATCGTAAATTTTGCGGGCCTTCTTGACAGGATCAGTTTCCCCTTGCAGAATTTCCCGGGTGAGGGATTGCAAATAGGGGGTAAAGGTGATGTGAGGGGGGACGGGAGCAAGGTCGATTTCCATGGGAGGCCGGGAGCGGGGATACAGAGGGGATGTGGGAGCGGGACCGGAAAGGTCCGCATAGCGCATGACGGAATCATACTTGTATTCTACAGTGAAAGGGATATTTTCTTCGAGTTTGTTTTCAAAATAAACGGTCCGCTGAGGATGGGTTTTGGAAGCAATGCAGGCAGGCTTAGGGGAGGAGGCAATCAAATCAATATCCCCTGTCTGCTCTGACAGGATGGGCAGCGGAATATGTACCCTGTATGTTTCGCCAGGCAAAAAGCAATCCGGCTCCACTTGCAGGGAAGCTTTGATATGGAAGCGGTAACCCAAGAATTTTTTATCCTTCATCTCCCGGATGGCATCATCCAACAGAGGGCTGTCGGGAGTAAGCGGTTTTCCGGCCCGTTTTGCAAGATAGGGATGCACTTTGAGAAGGGTTTTGAAAAATCGAAGGAAGTACCGCTTTTCTCCCCGGACATACAGAAAATCCAGAAGGCCTTCCTGCTCCAGGGAATCAAATTCCGCTTCGGTAAAGCCGGGAATGGCATGCTGAACAATATGAAGCGCTTCGGGCTTTGAGTAAACGTATTTAACCGGCAAGCGGCTTAACAATACTTTTTCCAATGCCAGCCTGGACTTGAGCAGGCCGGGCAGGTTCTTTTCAAGCCTTGCATCAATGGCTTGTGCGGCGCCTTCAAAGTCTCCGGCCCACTTCTTTTTAAGGATATCCTCCGGCAAGCTCACTTGGAGGGAGGCAAGATCGTAAAGCATTTGAAGTACCCCTTTCATGGGACATGTTCCCGGTTGATTTCGATTGTACTACACAAAAACCTGTCGGAGTAAAGTGCACGGGGCAGAAAATGTTTTTTTTCTGTACATTTTGGACATGATAGCCCATCTGAACCTATTGACGAATAGGAAGATTCCATGTACGATAAAATTACCAAGAATGTACATAGCATATAGGAGGCGGAAATCTATGGAAAGATTCTTTGTATGCAAGACCTGCGGCAACCTGGTAGGGATGATCCATGCATCCGGGGCCCCTATGACCTGCTGTGGTCAGCATATGACCGAACTTGTCGCCAATACGGTGGATGCTTCTCAGGAAAAGCATGTGCCGAAAATTACAGTGGAAGGCGATCTGGTTACCGTAGAGGTTGGCGCTGTGGCCCATCCCATGGTGGCGGAACATTTTATTGAATGGGTCTATCTGATGACAAAGCGGGGCGGACAGCGCAAGGCGCTGAATCCCGGAGAAGCCCCCAAGGCCGTCTTTGTGCTCAAGGACGACAGCCCGGTGGCGGCCTATGCCTACTGCAACCTGCATAGCCTGTGGAAAGCGGAGATTAAGTAAAAAATGAAATCAAAGAAGGCGGGGGATGATGGATTTCCCCCGCTTTTTGTATTTCATTCGCGCACGGTGCATGATCTATATAAAGTAGATGTATTTTTCCTGTTGTTTCTTTCATGCATTTTTATAGCCCGCGCCTTGACAGTAGGGCGCTTTCCCCGTATACTGCAACCATCTTCGTTGTATCCAAAATACAATTGCAAGGAAGTAATGGGAGGATTTCATGAACCTGACGCAAAAAGTGCTTGCCGCCCACCTGGTTAGCGGTTCTCTCACGCCGGGAGAGGAAATCTCAATCCGCATCGATCAGACCCTGACCCAGGATTCAACCGGTACAATGGCGTACCTGCAGTTTGAAGCTATGGGCATCAGCAGGGTGCGGACGATGCGATCTGTGGCGTATATTGATCACAATACCCTGCAGACAGGCTTTGAAAACGCGGATGACCACCGCTATATTCAAACTGTGGCAAAAAAACACGGTATTTACTGCTCCAAGCCCGGCAACGGCATCTGCCATCAGGTGCACCTGGAGCGGTTCTCCATTCCCGGCCAAACCCTGCTGGGCAGCGACAGCCATACCCCCACCTGTGGTGGGATCGGCATGCTGGCCATCGGCGCGGGAGGGCTGGACGTGGCGGTGGCCATGGGCGGCGGAGCTTATTTTCTCACCTGCCCTAAGGTGGTCAATGTGGAGTTGAAAGGCAAATTGCAGCCTTTTGTGGCCGCAAAGGACATCATACTGGAAGTGCTGCGCCGCCTTACGGTAAAAGGCGGTGTGGGTAAAGTGATGGAATATACGGGGGAGGGTGTCAAAACCCTGTCCGTGCCTGAACGGGCTACCATTGCCAATATGGGTGCGGAACTGGGGGCTACCACCTCCATATTCCCCAGCGATGAAGTGACTCAAGCCTTCTTAAAAGCACAAGGGCGGGAAGCTGACTTTGCTCCCCTTGCGCCGGACAGCGGCGCCGCATATGACGAAACTTTGACTATAGACTTGAGCACGCTTGTACCCTTGGCCGCAAAGCCCCATATGCCGGATAACGTGGCATCGATAGAAGAGATTGGGCCGATCCGGGTAGATCAGGTGTGCATCGGCTCCTGCACCAATTCCAGCTACCTGGACATGATGCGGGTAGCCGCCATCCTGAAAGGGAAAACGGTGCATCCAGACGTGTCGCTGGTGATTGCCCCCGGCAGCAAGCAGGTATTGAACATGCTGGCGAAAAACGGGGCGCTGGCAGACATGATCGCGGCGGGAGCACGTATTCTGGAATGCGCCTGCGGGCCTTGCATCGGCATGGGCCAGAGCCCCAGCAGCAATGCCGTCAGTGTGCGCACCAATAACCGGAATTTCTATGCCCGCTCCGGAACTCAAAGTGCCAATGTGTATCTGGCAAGCTGCGAGATGGCGGCCGCGACGGCACTTACCGGCGTTTTGACAGACCCCAGAAGTCTTGAAATGGATATGGGTGTTGCTATGCCGGAAATGTTTATGCTCAACGACAACCTGATCCTTCCGCCGGTGGAACCGGGCAGGGAGGATACGGTGGACGTGGTGCGCGGCCCCAACATCCATCCCTTCCCGGTGAATACAGCTATGCCGGATTCCGTTTTTGGCCAGGTGCTGCTCAAAATGGAAGACAACATCACCACAGACCACATCATGCCTTCCAATGCAAAGCTGTTGCCCTACCGCAGCAATATTCCCCATCTGTCAGGTTTCTGTTTGACGCCGGTGGACGAGACTTTCCCTGAACGGGCGAAAGCGGCGGGCGGCGGGTTTTTGGTGGCAGGCCAAAATTATGGGCAGGGTTCCAGCCGGGAGCATGCCGCGCTTGTTCCGCTCTATTTGAAAATCAAAGGCGTTATTGCCAAATCCTTTGCCCGTATCCATCGGGATAACCTAATCAACAACGGCATTTTGCCCCTGACGTTTATCAATCCGGAAGACTATGGCCGTCTTGGCAAGGGGGATGCATTGAAAATTGAGGATGCTCGCAGCCAAATTGAGCGGGGGGATGGAACCATCACCCTCATCAATGAGACGACGGGTGCGGTAATTCAGCTGGCGCTGCAGATTACCCCGCGACAAAGGCAAATGCTGTTGGCTGGCGGGCTGCTTAATTTTACCAGGGAAGGGTAAGTCAATCAAAGAAAAGAGCCTCGGCACCGTAAGGCACGCCGAGGCTTCTGCTTTTAGATGAAAGATGTTTCAGTTAATGCTTAGCGGGTAGTAATGATTATGCTTCATCCTTTTCTGCCCAGGACAGCACCAGTTCTTTTTGCTCCTGGGTGAGGGGAAATGCTTTGCCGCCTATGGTTAGGGTAATGCCCTGCTTTTCCTGTAAAAGCTTTTCGTGCTTATGGCATCCGCATTGGCAAAACCCGTTTCCGGTAACTTCCTCAACCGGGGGAAGCTCGTTGTCCAACTCTTCCGGAACCACATCCGGCACATGGGCCTCCAAAAAGTCGGCCAAGGCGCCGATATCAGCCATGGGGTCAAAGGCAGGGTAGCCCAGAATGCTCTTTTGCCCAGCGGCGGCGCGGCCGACAATGGCCAGTGTTTTTTCATTGACCCGGGGCGCGGCATCCCCTTCATTATGCGCGGCTACCAGCCTGGGTACAGGGGCCAGGTAATCCCCTTCCAGAAGCACAAAGTCCATGCCAGTGTAGTGGGACAAAATCTCCCTGTTGGAAAGTGCCCGGGGGATGAGCAGGGCCGTTTCTTCCTTGGCCTTGGCACAGATGATTTCAGCCCCTGCCCTGCGGTGGCGGAAGGTGTTGCTTTTGGGGTCATCCATGGAAAAGGATGGGCAAAAGATGGTTTTTATCGTGCCAACATGAAAGCCGCGCTTTACAAATTCTTCTGTCAAGCGGGTGAGGGTGGTGGTTTTCCCAGAGGCGCGGATGCCCACCACACAAAAGACCTTCATCAAAATGCCTCCTTTTGAAAAGGATTCAGCTTATGTTATAATGGCTTTGGGATTAGGGAGGGATATCATTGAACCGTCATATTTTTTTGACCGGAGAAAAGCAGGTAGGAAAATCCACGCTTTTGCACCGTGTAATAGAATCCCTACAGCTTTGCCCGGCGGGCTTTCGCACGCTGCCCTTTGATGTGGGCGGGGAACGGAAGGGGTATGTTCTCCATAGCCTTGTTCCGCTGCCCCCCTTTGAAAACGACTGTCCGGTGGTTGTGCGCATGGGGGAGCGAAAGCCTGTCCCTGTCCTTCCCGTGTATGAAACCATTGGTATCAGCATTCTTGAAAAGAGCTTGCTTATACCATCTCCCGTTTTGCTTATGGATGAGCTGGGCAAGGCTGAACGGGATGCGCCTTGCTTTTTGAATGCGGTGCGCCGCTGCCTGAACAGCGAAAAATGTATACTGGGGGTTATTCAGCAGGGAGAATACCCTTTGTTTGCGGAAATAGCAGCCAGGCCGGACATACAAATTATCCTGGTGACAAAAGAAAACCGGGAAGCGCTTTTCCCGATCCTAACAGATGCGGTCAGGCAGCTTCTCGGTCTTGTGGACCTGCCGGTTTCCTGAACAGGATCAGGCCGCCTTGCTCTTTTCCGCGGGCTTTACCAACCGGGAAACCTGTACGCCGATCTCATACAAAGCCAGCATGGGCAGCCCAAGCATCACCTGGGATACCACGTCCGGAGGCGTTAAGACGGCAGCTACTACAGCAATTGCCAGGATGACATATTTTCTTGCCTTTGAAAGCTTTTTGTAGTCCACCTTGCCCCGCCGGGCCAGGATGTACAACACCACAGGAAGCTGGAACATCAGCCCGAAGGGCAGCACAAAAGAAAGCACAAAATTGAAATATTCGTTTACTGACCAAAGGGGCATGGCCAAATTGTGGCCGGCCTCGATAAACAGGTCAATGGCCATAGGAAACACGGTTACATAAGAAAATGCAACACCTGCCAGGAAAAGTAAAGCTGCCACAAAAAATAGCAATCTGAAAAGACGCTTTTCGTGCGGGTACAGCGCCGGCTGAATAAAGGACCATATTTGCCAGACGATAACCGGCATGGCAGCGACCACCCCGGCAACCAGACAAGCCTTGAACTGCATCATCAGCGCTTCCGCAACGGCGGTATAGATGATTTCAATTCCCCGCTCGCGCAGCGGTAAGATGATGAAGTTTACCAATGGTTCACAAAACAGATAGAATAACACAAAAAAGGCTGCGATAATAGCGCCGACGCTGATGATCAGAACTTTTCGCAGCGCTTTTAGGTGTTCCATGAGCATAAGGCGATTTTCCGACATGGTCACGTCCTTCTAAGCAAAAGTATGGAACGCTTTTGCTCAGCCTTGCTTATCTTCTGGTTTGGCTGCGTCTTCTTCAGACTTGTCATCGGTGGTGACTTCTTTTTTAAACTCGCGAATGCTGGTTCCCAAGGCTTTGCCTACCCCGGCAAGACGGCTGCCGCCAAAAATGACCAATGCCAGCACCAAGATGAGTAAAATTTCCGTTACGCCCAGTCTCATTTGCCTACCTCCTTGCCTTTTGGCTCTTTCAGACCCGCTTGGGCCTTTTCTTTACTTTCCTTAAGGGCTTTGTTTAACTCCCTCTTGGCATCGTTCACTTCCCGGGTGGGGTCCGCTTCCCGGAATGTGCTTTGGATGTCCTCCTGGGCGCCCTTGAGTTCCTCAATGGTTTCTTCCAGGCCGGTTTCATCTTTAAATTCCTGGTACATCCGGCGCAGCGTTTTGACAAACCGGGCCAAGGATCTTGCGACTTTGGGCAGGTCTTTAGGCCCTACCACCAGGAAGGCAACCAGCAGGATCAGAATAACTTCCGCAAATCCAATGTTGAACATGCTGCCGGCCCGCACCTCCCCTGTATTGCATATATCATACGGCTAGATTATACCTTAACTTGAAAAGGTTTGTAAAGCGTTCTGAAGCCCTGATAGGTTTGATTGTTAAAGATTTTGCGTTTTCCTTGAAGATTTTCTCAGTGAATGCTAAAATGTGTACGTTAACTGAATAGCTGTTCAATACAACCTATCCGGGCAGATAACTTTGCATATAAAGGCGGAGGATTATCTTGAAACTTGTTAATACAACGGATGCTGTCGGACATGTTCTTTGTCATGATATTACCGTGATCGTAAAAGATGTGAAAAAGGGAGTCGCCTTTAAAAAGGGTCATGTGGTGCGGGAGGAGGATATCCCAGAGCTTCTTAAGCTGGGAAAGGACCACCTGTACGTTTGGGAAAAACAAGAGAATATGCTGCATGAAAACGAAGCCGCCGAGCTGCTCTTTGCGTTATGCCAAGGGCAGAATATTGGCGGCTCTTCCGTTCAGGAGGGCAAGATTGAGTGCATTGCCCAAGCGGATGGGTTGTTTACCGTCGATCGAAAAAGGCTTGATGCGGTAAACAGCATTGAGGAGATCATGATTGCGACCCGGTCTGGCAACCTGCCCGTAAAACAGGGGGATAAGCTGGCGGGAGCGCGGGTGATCCCTTTGGTGATAAGCAAGGACAAGATGGAGGCTGCAAAAAAAGCCGCGGGGGATAAACCGCTGCTTGACGTAGTGCCGTTTTTGCCCCTCAAAGTGGGTATCGTAACCACCGGCAGCGAGGTTTTTTACGGACGCATTCAAGATACGTTTACGCCTGTCATTGTCAGGAAGGTAACGGAGTATGGCATGACTGTCATGGGCCATGAGGTGGTGGCTGACGACAAGGAAGGCATTACTGCCGCCATCCGCCGCCTTCTGGATTTGGGAGCGGAGATGGTGCTCTGTACCGGCGGCATGAGCGTGGACCCGGATGACAGGACACCGGCGGCAATCCGGGATACGGGAGCCAGAATTGTAACCTATGGCGCACCTGTTCTGCCTGGCGCGATGATGCTGCTATCTTATTGCAATGAATCAATTCCCATCCTGGGGCTGCCGGGATGTGTGATGTATGCCAAACGGACCATATTTGACCTGGTGCTGCCGCGCCTTGCGGCCGGGCTGAAAATAGAAAGGGAAGACATCGTGGCCCTGGGCCATGGAGGGCTTTGCTTGAACTGCCCTGAATGCACGTTTCCCCACTGCGGCTTTGGAAAGTGAGGAGGGCGGCAATGGAAAGTTTGGAATCGGCTTTGGCCCTATTGATGGAGCATGCCTCGCCTGTCTCCCGGCGGGAAGCCGTGCCGCTTGAAAATGCCCTGGGGCGGGTGCTGGCGGAGGATGTGTTTGCGCCCATCGCCCTGCCGCCCTTTGACCGTTCGGCACTGGATGGCTATACCTTCCGGGCGGAGGATGTGAAAGAGGCCTGCGCTGAGAACCCCGCCTCGCTTCGGGTGGTTGGGGAAATATTGGCCGGATGCGGCGATGAGCTGGCGATAGGCCCCGGACAAGCGGTGCGGATCATGACCGGCGGACAGATTCCTGAAGGCTGCAATTGTGTGATCCGGCAGGAAGATGTGACCGAACAAGACGGTTTTGTCTGCATTCCCAAAACCTTTCAACAGGGGCAGAACATCTGCCGGGCGGGGGAAGACGTCCAAAAGGGCGAGCCGGTGGCCAGGCGGGGGGAACGTATCACCGCCATTCATGCTGGCGTGCTGGGCGGGCTGGGTGTTACGGCGGTTGCCGTTTATGCAAGGGTAACGGCGGCGCTTTTATGCACCGGGGATGAGCTTATCCCGGCCGGGACGCCCCTTACCCGGGGGAAAATCTATAATACCAACCAGGCGATGCTTCAGGCGCGGCTGATGGAACTGGGTGTGACGCCCCTGGTGCTTACCCCGGGGAAAGATGATGCCCAGGAGGTAGCCATCCATCTATTACAGGTGCTGCCCCGTGTGGATATGATCCTCACCACCGGGGGCGTTTCGGTGGGCAAGAAGGACATCCTTCATGATGTGCTGAAGCTTTTGAATGCTAAGCGGCTGTTTTGGCGTATTGCCATGAAGCCGGGCAGCCCCCTGCTGGCAGGGCTTTATGAGGATAAGCTGCTCATCTGCCTGTCGGGGAACCCCTTTGCTGCGATTGCGTGTTTTGAATTGTTTGCGAAGCCCGTATTGATGCGCATGAGCGGCGATACCGCGCCCGTCAACCGGCGCCTTCAGGTGCCGCTCAATGGGTGCTTTGCCAAGGCAAGCCCTTCCCGGCGGCTGATAAGAGCCGTCTACGACGGGCAGAAGGTTACTGCCGATGAACGGAATCATTCCAGTGGATCCTTATGTTCCATGATTGGCTGCAACTGCCTGATAGACATCCCTGCGGGAGACGACGGGCTTCAGTCTGGAGATATCGTTGAAATAGTTCTTTTGTAAGGAGGAGCTATGGACAAAGAATTGACCCATTTTGACGCTTCCGGGGCGGCCATTATGGTGGATGTATCGCAAAAGGCCGAAACCATGCGCACCGCTGTGGCCCGGGGCCGCATTCGCATGGGGAAGGATGCTTTTGATGCCGTACGCCAGGGAACTGCGCACAAAGGCGATGTGCTGGGTGTGGCCAGGGTGGCGGGTATCATGGGCGTAAAACGGACGCCGGACTTGATTCCCCTGTGCCATCCCCTGCCGCTGACCAAGTGTGCGGTGGATTTTGTGCTGCATGAAGAAACCTTGGAGGTGGAGGCTGTCTGCACTGCAGCCCTAACCGGAAAGACCGGGGTGGAAATGGAAGCACTCACCGGGGTGTCCGTAGCCCTTTTGACGGTGTATGACATGCTCAAGGCCATTGATAAGGGTATGGAGATCGGGCAAATTCACTTGTCACAAAAAACAGGCGGCAAAAGCGGAACCTACCTTAATGCTTATGATGGAGGAAAAGCGGAATGAAGGATGCCGATGGGCGTTTGATTGATTATGCCCGCATCTCCATTACGGACCGGTGCAACCTGCGCTGTGTTTACTGCATGCCCAAAGAGGGTGCGGCGATGCTTACCCATGATGACATCCTGACATACGAGGAAATTGTGACCGTAGCCAGGGCGCTTGCCGTACTGGGCATACGCTATCTGAAAATCACCGGCGGGGAGCCCATGGCCCGTATAGGCTGCCTTTCTCTGATTAAAAAATTGAAAAGCATCCCGGGCATCGAGGAAGTATCCATGACCTCCAATGGCATATTGCTGGACGGCCATATGCAGGAGGCGGTGGATGCCGGGCTGGATGGCTTGAATATCAGTCTGGATACCCTGGTGCCAGAACAGTATGCGCGAATGACCCGCCTGGGAGAGGTTGAGAAGGTACTGTCGGTGCTAAGCCAGGCGGTTGGGGCAGGCATCCCATCGGTGAAAGTGAACGCGGTGCCTATCCGGGGGTATAATGAGGACAGCCTGGTAGGGCTGGCCCGGCTGGCAGAGCATGATCCCATCCATGTGCGGTTTATTGAGCTCATGCCGGTAGGCTGCGGCGGGGGATTTGCCCCTGTTTCCCAGGAAGAGATCATGAAAAAGCTGGAAGCTGCCTTTGGACCTCTCTCCCCTGAAAGATCGGTGCACGGGCACGGCCCGGCGCTATATGTCCACCCTGCAGGGTTTAAGGGGAGTATTGGTTTTATCAGCGCTGTCAGCCACGCCTTTTGCGCCCAATGCAACCGGGTCCGCATTACTGCGGATGGGCAGCTGAAACTGTGCTTGAATCATGCTGCCGGTGTGCCGTTAAAGCCCCTCCTGCGGAGCGGGGCCGGGGAGGCAGAACTGAAAAAAGTCATGCGGGAGGCAATTTATCAAAAACCTTTGCGCCATGGCTTTGGTGAGAGGTTACCGGATCAGGAAGACAGAAAGATGTTTCAAATTGGAGGTTGAGGGTAGATGGAAACCGGAAAAATTATGGGCATCTGTATCAGCGAAAAACGGGGCACCCAAAAAACCAACATTCACAAGGCCCTTCTCATAGAAAATTTCGGCATCGAAAACGATGCCCACGCAGGGGACTGGCATCGCCAAGTAAGCTTGCTTTCCTATGAAAAAATACAGGATTTCAATGCAAAGGGTGCCATGGTGCAGGACGGTGCCTTTGGGGAGAACCTTATCATCAGCGGCATTGATCTGGTGGCGCTGCCGGTGGGGGCACATCTTGTCAGCGGCGGGGTGGAACTGGAGGTTACGCAAATCGGCAAGGAATGCCACAGCCATTGTGAAATCTATCAGCGGATGGGAGAATGCATCATGCCCCGGCAGGGCATCTTCACCCGGGTGATCCATGGGGGAGAGCTTCGGGAGGGAGACGAGATCCGCCTTCTTCCAAAGGAGGCGTGAAATGTTTACCGTTGCCATTATCACCCTGAGTGACAAGGGATTTAAAGGAGAACGGGAGGATGTAAGCGGCGCGGTTATCCGGGAAATGATGACGCAGGCCGGATACACCGTTGCCGAACAGATCCTCTTAAACGATGATAAGGGAGGCCTGACGCGGGAGCTTGTCCGCATTGCGGACAACCATATAGCGGATTTGATTCTCACCACCGGCGGCACCGGGTTTTCCCCCCGGGATAACGCACCCGAGGCCACCATGGACGCGGTGACGAGGCCTGTGCCCGGTATTGCCGAGGCCATGCGCATGCAAAGCCTCCAAATCACCAAGCGGGCCATGCTCTCCAGAGCTGTAAGCGGAATCCGTGAAAAGACGCTGATCGTAAATCTCCCGGGAAGCCCCAAGGCCGTGCGGGAAAACCTGTCCTACATACTGGACACCCTGGAACACGGCTTGGCCATTTTGAAGGGTGAAGCCGGAGAATGTGCACGCACGTAAGCACCTTGTCAATTGCATCAATACTTGCCTGACCGGCATATGCCGGGACGGGCTTTCTCCGAGCTGCGTGGGCTAAAGCGAGAGCCATGCCGCGCAGCCGGGAACGTGTTTACACAATGGGAGCATCAACACCCATTGTGAAGAACGTTCCCATCGGGTGGCGCGGGAAACGGCGCCGCCTTCCATTTTGAAAAGGAGATAGGCAGCATGCCTGCGGCATTTTTGCCGCGGGCGCCCTACTTTGCTGTTTATCTGTTTTTCAGATAAACAGATTTTTTTGTAAGGGGGTTTCTTAATGAAAAAGCAGTTCTTATCCCTGTGCATGGTACTCGCAATGGTATTAGTGCCGGCTGCGACCCTGGCGCAAACGGAATTGACCATACTGGCGGCGGCCAGCCTTACCGACGCCCTGACCGAAATTGGAGAGCTGTATCAGCTTAGCCATCCCGATGTAAAGCCCATTTTCTCCTTTGCCGCCTCGGGCGCGTTGCAGACGCAGATTGAGCAGGGAGCTCCTTGCGATTTGTTCGTTTCCGCCGCCCAAAAACAGATGGATGCCCTGGAAGAACAAAATCTCCTTGATGCGGACAGCCGCATCGACTTGTTGGAAAACAAGGTAGTGCTTATTGTACCCAAGGGGAAGGAAGCCCCCGCATCTTTTGAAACCATAGGCGATGCGCCCGTTATCGCCATTGGTGAACCCGGCAGCGTGCCCGTGGGCCAATACAGCATGGAGATTTTTGACGCGCTGGGTTTGACGGAGGCTTTGACCGCGGAGGAAGGCAAGCTGATCAATGCCAAGGATGTGCGGGAAGTGCTGACCTATGTAGCCACCGGCAACGTGGATGCGGGCATCGTTTACGCCACCGACGCTATGACGGAGGAAAATGTAACTGTCATGGCGCAGGCCCCCGAAGGCTCGCATAAGCCCGTTATCTATCCCGCTGCCGTGATAACCGCCAGCGCCCAAAGTGAAAGCGCAAAAGACTTCCTGGCTTTTCTGACTACACCTTCGGTCAGCGAGGTTTTCTCAAAGTATGGTTTTACAGCTTTGGCGGCGCTTGAGGATGCGCCGGAAGCAACGCCGGAGACTGCTCCTCAAAAATAACAGGAAGGAGGGAGTTGCCCGTGAGATTTGATTGGAGTACCTTTGATGTAAGCAAGCTTGACTGGTCGCCCTTGTGGATCTCCTGCAAGACGGCTGCTCTTTCCACCCTGATTACGTTCATGCTTGGATTATGGGCAGCCTGGCGGCTATGCAAAGCAAGCCCACGGGTGAACAGCATTCTGGATGGTGTGTTTACGCTGCCCATGGTGCTGCCCCCTACGGTGGTAGGCGTGGTTTTGCTGCTGCTCTTTGGGAAAAACAGTTTTTTCGGGCAGCTCCTCCTGTCCCTTGGCACACAGGTGGTGTTTTCCTGGTCGGCCACAGTGATCGCCGCGGTGGTGGTCACCTTTCCGCTCATGTACCGCACCGCCCGGGGCGCTTTTGAACAGTTGGATCAAAACCTGCTTTCCGCCGCCCGGACATTGGGCTTAAGTGAAATATCAGTTTTTTTCCGAATCGCCTTGCCGTTAAGCTGGCCAGGGGTGGCGGCGGGTGCCGTGCTTGCTTTCGCCCGGGCATTGGGTGAGTTTGGGGCTACACTGATGCTGGCTGGCAACATTGCAGGCCGTACCCAAACCATGCCCATCGCCATCTATTTTGCGGTGCAGGGTGGGAAAAACGAGCTGGCCCTGTTCTGGGTAGGCATCATTTTGGTACTGTCCTTTACGGTGATCGCCGTCATGAACCATATAGCAAAAGGAAAGCGGAGGACGGGCGCATGAAAGAAATGCATGTGGACATCCGCCGCCGGCTTCCGGGCTTTACGCTTCAGGTGCAGCTTTCCGTCTCCGGGCGGCGGCTGGGGCTGTTGGGTGCATCCGGCAGCGGGAAGAGCATGACGCTGCGCTGCATTGCCGGAATTGATACACCGGACGAGGGCGTTATCGTACTCAACGGCCGGACGCTCTTTGACAGCAAGGCCGGGATCAACCTCCCGGCTCGCAAGCGGCGGGTGGGATACCTTTTTCAGAATTACGCGCTGTTCCCCCATTTGACGGTGGGTGATAATATCTGCCTGGCATTGCGCTGCAAAACCCGGGAGGAAGCGGGAAAGATTGTGCGCCAGCAGGCGGAACTGTTTCAATTGGAGGAGCTGCTGAACAGGTACCCCGCGCAATTGTCCGGCGGCCAGCAGCAGCGTGTGGCCCTGGCCCGGGTGCTTGCCAATGAACCGGAAGCGCTTTTGTTGGACGAGCCTTTTTCCGCGCTGGACAGCTTTCTCCGCTGGCAATTGGAGCCGGCTATGCTGGACATATTGACGAAGTTTGACGGGCCCATCCTTTATGTATCCCATAACAGGGATGAAACATACCGGTTGTGTGACGATATGGCCGTGCTTGATGGGGGACGGATTTTGCGGCAGGATGAGAAAAAGGCGCTGTTTTCCGATCCCCGCCATGTGACCTGCGCCCGGCTGACAGGCTGCAAAAATATCTCCGCTGCGAAAAAAACGGGGGAGCATACTTTGCAGGCTTTGGAGTGGGGCCTTTCGCTCACTACCATGGAGGTCATACCTGAAAACCTGTGCGCCGTGGGCTTTCGCGCCCATGACTTCTGCCCGGGTTCACCCGGGGAAGCAAACGCTTTTCAACTGCCGGTTTTGCATGTATCGGAAACGCCCTTTTCCGTAACGGTGCTGGTGGGAAAGCCTGACGCGCCCCTGCGCTGGGAAATTGACCGGAGCTTTTGGCAAAGCATGTGCGCAGGCCCCTTGCCTGAATGGATTATTCTGCCTCCCCAGCGGATATTGCTGCTGACGGATGAAAAAACGGCACGATAAAGGATATTGGAATAAACACAAGCCAGGGCTGTTCTGTTTCCAGAACAGCCCTGTCGATGTAAATACCTTCATTATTCTTTGGGGGCGGTACCGACGGAGTTCCTTACAAATAGGGCGCAGGGAAGGATTTGGCTTTGAACCTCGGCATCCTTGTCATTGAGCAGGGTTAGAAGCATTTGGGCGCTTTGACAGCCGATTTCCCGGTTGGGAAGGGCGA
>JAEVYX010000074.1 GCA_023392515.1 Bacillota bacterium
TGCTGCTCTTTGATGAACCTACCAGCGCTTTGGACCCGGAAATGGTGGGCGAGGTGCTGACCGTGATTCGAAACTTGGCCAAGAGTGGCCTTACCATGCTGGTGGTAACCCATGAAATGAGCTTTGCCCGGGATGTATGCAGCCGTGTCATTTTCATGGATGATGGCATGATTGTGGAAGACAGTTCGCCGGAGGAGATATTCAGCAATCCAAAGCAGGTAAGGACAAGGGAGTTTTTGAGCAGGATACTGTGAGATGGCGTTAGGCCTTGCATCCCCTTGCATGCGCGGAGGTCGGTTCTTTATTTTGACAAACGTAAAGAAAAAAGGTTACACTTCCCATAATGGAATATATTTGACAGTTGATATGAGGACTTTCGAGAAATCGGGAGCCCTTTTTTGCACCCTTATAGAGTCCATCATGAATCATTCGAAGATTGAATTTGACCGGCTATATGGATGGAAAGACACGTGGGGATCATGAGACAACAGCCTTGACTGCTTCATGATATTGAGCAAAATTGCTCGTTATATCGTATTTGATGCTTGCATCTGTTCGCTAAAACGAATATATTGTTAGAGATTACTTTGATATGACAATGTAGGTTTTGTTAAGTGAGGTGGTCATACAATGCCGGAGATCACTTGCAGCCAAGCTGCCCGTTTATGGAGTGTTACACCCAGGCGTGTTCAAATGTACTGTGCTCAGGGGAGGGTATCCGGTGCACGGCTTGCTGGCCGATTGTGGCTTATACCATCTGATGCGCAAAAACCACATGACCCCAGGACCGCCTGCCATTCATCTGGATTAATGTATTGGCCACGTTTATTATTGCTGGATGATAATATGATGAAAGTGAATTCAGAATTCCAGATGCTTGCATATGCCACGACAGCAGCACAGGAAAAACAGCTGTTGGGTGAAATCGCCTATATGCGTGGCGACTATCCCACAGCATTGAAATGCATTGAAGGCGTCAATGAAAAAGATCCATCATACCTGGCTGCATTGATAATTTCTGCAGCTGCTAGGATATCCATGGGGGATACAACCTCGTTCCAAGAAACCTGGAGCATCCTTTCAAACCTCCACACCAGGCTGGCCTTCAATCCTGATCAACGCATCCTGATCGAATTGGCACAAGGCACGCTAGCCATCAGCGCTTTTGCCCCAAGGAAATGCGCATCTTGGCTGATAGATGGGATTTTTGTTGATCTGCCATCGTCTGCGCTGCCAATGGCATATTACCTTCGGGGGAAAGCCCTGCTCGCGTTGGGGCGCACAGAGCAGCTGCTAGGCATGGCCGAAGGAGTGTTAAGCCTACTGCCGCGCGGCTTTGGTATCGAAGAGGCGTATATCAACATCATGCTCGCGCATGCTTACTTATACCAAAACCGCGTGGACAAGGTACGTGAAGCGCTGATGCGTGCAATTGATATTTGCCTGCCCAAAGGTTTTTTATCACCTTTGGCAGAAAACATCTATTCTTTGATGGGCCTTGGGGAACGCTGCCTGCTGGAGGTTTGCCCGGAACAACTTCCAAAGATATTATCTCTGCACAAGAAACTTTCCGGTTCATGGCTGAAAATTCATAACATCCTAACACATGAGGAGATCACAACTATTCTTACACGCCGGGAATACCAAGTGGCTCTTTGTGTCGCAAGCGGTTTATCGAACGAGGATAGCGCGCAGAAATTGGGTATCTCTCATGCCACCCTGAGAGGCCATCTTCAGAACATCTACCAAAAGTTGAATATCACAAGCCGAAAAGAGCTCAGGGACCACATCATTATCGCATGACCCCCTCCAAAAACAGGCAATTTTAGCTCTTCTACTTTCTTCTTAAATCATCTATATTGTATTTGAATTCTAAGGTTTGATGAGCATCTCCGGCTTCAGTAACTTTGATAGGAATATAGATGGTTTGCGTGGAGGAGCAGGATGAAAAAAATATTCAAACGCAAAATGATGGCAAAACTAATGATTGCCTTTCTGTTTTGCACGATGCTATTATTGCCGGCTTTTGACGCAAAGGCTACCGATTTCACTGTCACAATTAAACTTTTTGAAACCAGTCACGGAGATAAAATGACAATTGTTGTGGAAGTGGATACATCACCGAAAACCGAATCTTTTAGCAAATTTGTCGTCAATGTTTCAAGAAACGGGTCTCATGTAGATACTTTAACATGGCAAGACTCAGAAAATAGGAATATTACATCGATTTCTCACCCCTTCACTTCCAGCTTCACCATATTGAATTCACAGCCATCCGAACAAGTGCTGTCTTTTGACTGTTCTGTTTATAGTAACACTGGAGCCATGGTTGGCTCAGGAAGTGCTTCAAAGGAACCACCCATCATCCATGTGAATCAAGCAATTGATTTTACCTCTGCTACATGCACTGAGCCTGGTTACAATAACCAACAGTGCTCGATATGCGGATATATCACCAAGGCCGAGATTGCGGGAGAACCAGCTCTTGGCCATCAATTATCACCGCTTATTGCGCATGACGATACTACATCAGGCAGCCAGAGCAAGCATTACAAGCAATGCCTTAGGACGGGTTGTAACTACCGAGAAATGAGTTCCTGCAATTTTGGAAAGCCATTTTCCCTGCCCGCGAGCTGTATGGAAGCGGCACAGCAGCTCTATCTATGTAATGATTGTCATTATCAGTATATTATAGAATCTGGGATGCCATTGGGGCATAACTTCCAAAGAGATACTGCTCGGGATACTGCCCCAACCTGCACAGCAACCGGGCTGGAAGCGTATACCTGTTCTCGCTGCGGACAGCATGATGACATTACCCTTGCTATGTTAGGACATGACTACCTTTCTGTTGTCACAATGCCCACCTGCACATCGGGAGGCTATACAACCTATACATGTTCCCGCTGTGGGGATACCCATACCAGTGATGAAATCACAGCGTTGGGACACGATTTTCAACGTGACCCCGCAAGGGATAATGCCCTAACCTGCACTTCAGCTGGGCTGGAAGCGTATACCTGTTCAAACTGCGGACAGCATGATGATGTTACCCTTCCTATGCTGGGGCATGACTACCTGCCGATTGTGACAGAGCCTGCCTGTACATCGGATGGCTATACGACCCATACTTGCTCTCGATGCGGGGACAGCTATACAGACAATCATACAAAAAAGCGCGGCCACTGGTTTGGCAAGTGGATTCCGCAGGGCGATGGAACGCATACCGCAGACTGTATTCGCGAAGGTTGTTCATATACCAAAACAGCGCCATGCAGGCAGCAAACATATACAGTGAACGAAGAAGAGATCAGTTTCTGCCCCATTTGCGGTGAGACGCCTACAGGTGAATGCCTACAAATGATCCGTGACGCGAATACAAAGGCCATCACGAATACCTTGCCGAACGGCGAACTGATTGTCCGCAGAGGAATACTGCCCAATGGTACGAGGTTTGTCAGCATTGCGTTTGAACGGTCAGGCGATCTGAAACAGCCAGAGGGAAGGGTGCAGTTCACACTGCCATTAAAAGCTTTTGAGGGCTATTCTCTCAAACTGCTAAATCCGGACGGATCACTTATGGACGTTCCCGGTATAATCACCGAGGAAGGATTGACTTTTGAACTGGACTTTACGCCATTACCAGGCTCGGTTTCACTACCAACTGCACTCATCCAGCTCTTTCCAATGATTTATTGATCCGGAAGAACAGAATTTCCAACGCTGTTTTTCTATTGAGGATCATGTTGGGCGCTACCATTGCCGTGACTGCGGACATCGGGGAGCACAGCAAGTAATATTCCTTTCTTTCAGGGGCTTTCGAGCAATCGGGAGCCCCTTTTTGTACGCCTTTTTTAAGACTGTTCTGTATGTGCTAAAGCGGCGTACAGCTCATTTGGTGCAATGAAAGAAACAATGATATGAAAACATTGCAGATTGTGAAACGACTAAAAATAAAACCATAGAATTTATGCCCAAAGTGACCGCTGACTTGCCTTTGGGTAATTGCCTTCAAAGATTTGGAAGATATATACTTTTATTACAAGCGGTGTGGTGCGGAATATCAAAAGTGCATATTAAAAAGGAGGATGGACAAACCATGAAAAAAGTTTTTGCATTGGTGCTGATTATGCTGGTGCTTGTCAGCAACTGGGCGCTTGCGGCGGACATGAACAGCGCAGAGTACACATCTGTCGCTGCTCAAACGCTGCCGGATGCGGAGGACATGGTTATCGATTACGACAACTATTACGGACAGGTGATTGAAGGCTACTACAACTTTGATTGTTATGTTTCTGAGACTGTGACGCGCACCGCGAAGTTTTACATTCCGGCAAATACTGTTTACAATCAGCCCACCGTGTTCATCATGGTGCCCGCAGGCGTAAACACCTATGGTTTTCTTGTCGAGAGCGGCTGGAAGGCTGCTGCGGACAAGTACGTTTTCCATGTCGTGCTGATGGAAACCGATGAGAGCGGTGAATGGGGCAGCATCGAGGATGAAACCGCCTACTTGTCTGCCCTCCGTGACGATGTTTCCTATCGCCCCTTCTTTGTATCTTTCTCTTCCAACTTCTATGCCATTGCCTATGGCAATGCCGCAGATGTATTGATGCAGCATGCTATGCAGAACCCCAATCAGTGGACTGCTGTTGCTGCAATCGGTGCTACCGGCGTGGATGATGCATTCATGGCCAAGCTGTCTGCAACAGAATCCAAGGAAGCCGGCGTTATGCTGAGCGAAGTTGATCTGCCCATGTTCATCGTGGCGGAAGAAAAGACCGAGCAGGTCAGGAAGATGGTCGATTATTGGAAGAACGCCAACGGCGTTGAGAATGTACAGTATTCCTGCGCCTATGCGGACGAAGTGTACATCCCATCTTTCTGGACCACCAAGGAAGCAATGGACTCAGAGCCCGTTGCCAAAGTATACTACAGCACCTCTCCAATCAGTAAATACTACGAAGCCGATGTAATCAACAACATTTACAACGACTTCATGTGCAAGTACATGCGCTATCCCGGAACCGGAAACGGTTCGCTGCGCGCCTATCAGGATATCTATGAAGCTGGCTTTAAGATGTTCTCCGGCAAGGTGCCCGGCGGCTTTGCCAAAGACGGCAGCGACCTGTACAACCGTGAGTGGTACGTATACGTTCCCGAATCCGTAAATATTAACGAGCCTGCGCCTCTGGTGTTTGTGTTCCACGGTGCCGGCGGCACCGGCGATGAAATCGCGGCCCGTACCGGCTGGATCAAGGTCGCTGAAGATCGCGGCTGCATCCTGGTCTGCCCGACAGGCTCTCACAAGCTGAGCATTCGCAATGTAAGCGACATCACTACCAACGAACTCTTCCGCGCCATGTGGGGCACCAGTGAAGCTACCGAGGCATCCCCTGATGATCGCATTTTCATCCGTTATCTGTATAACTGGATGTGCGAGAATTACAAAATCGACACAGGCCGCGTGTATGCCACCGGTCAGTCTTCCGGCGGCGCTATGACTGCCGCTTGCGCCGGCTTCATGCCCGATATCTTCACCGCGGCGGCTGCAGTATCTGCTTATGGCCGTGACAGCGCCGGCTATGCGGAAAACTATCCGATTCCGCTGATGGTGGCAGTTGGCTCCAAGGATCCGTCCTACGCCGAAAAGGGCTTTGGTGACGATGGCCTGAAGACGATGATCGAATACTGGTGCGGGCGTTATGGCCTTACCGAAAAGTGGGAAGACTTCACCTACATGAATGATGAGGCCGTCTGCTCCTACACTGCCGGCATTTTCCGCAACTATGTGTTCCACACTGCCGAAGGCATCCCGATGCTGCGCTGCGTGGAAGCCGACGGAAAGGCTCACGCTTATCTGCCTTCGGAAGCCTACATGATCTGGGACGAATGGTTCGCTCCCTTTATTAAAGATGCGCAAGGCAATCTGTACTACATGACCAAGGCTGTAAAATTACCATAACTTGGGCAGCGGTCAATAAGGCTTTGGCTCCATGATATTCCGCTTTGATGCTGCGTAGATCCAACTGTCCCGGCCCGCTGCGGATCTTCATCTGCAGCGGGCATTTGGATAGTGAGGCCAATAAAGCCTTCTGCAGCGTTTGCGCAGGGGCTATAAGCTTACAGGCTGCCGCTGGGATTCATTTTGAAAGGAATGATTTCATATGAACAGAAAATTGGGGAGCATTTGTATCGCGCTGTGCTTGATTCTTACACTTCCTTTGTGTTCAGCGCTGGCAGCATCGGTGCATACGCATACAGTTGTGATTGATCCCGCAATAGAGGCGACGTGTACGGAGGGCGGGCTGACCGAAGGGGAACACTGCTCTGAATGCGGCAAAGTGCTGAAGGCGCAGGAGACTGTCCCATCACTTGATCATTTATGGGGTGAAAGGACCTTGACGGAGAATTCTTCCCAGCACGCAGCCGCATGTGTTCGCGGCTGCGGTGCGGCCAAGACCGTCAAATGCACAAACGTTGGCATCACCCTTGGACGCAGTTCCATGAACATATGCGCGATCTGCGGTACATATAAATACGGCACTTTCGAGCTGATTCCCCAAGCAAGTGCGCTTCCCGTCAGTGATACGCCTGCAGATCAGCGCGGTACCCTTGTGGTACGCGGCAAAACGCTCCCGTTTGAGGATACGGATCCTTCCGTCCTGTATGCGTTCACATTGACCTACGAGTGGAACGGCGGAATGGCTACTTTCAAGAATCAGAGTACCATATCCATTCCGATTGATGCTGAATTGCCCGAAGAATTCCAGCTTATCCGCGTGTCCGTCTCCCCAGGGGATGACTCCGTTCAGCGCAAGGAAGTATGGGTTGGCATCGAACATGATTTTACGGATGGTATCCTGACTTTTGCTGCCAAGAATCCTTCACTGTATATCATAAAGGCTATGGAATAAACATTGCTCCTTATGGGGAACAGCCCCTGGCCTGCGCCAATCCGCCGGCCAGGGGTTATTGTTGCCCCCAAATCATGGTTTAGCAGGCATCTCTATGCGCCATTTTTTCCAGATACATATTGTGATCAACTATTTTGTATATAGCGGAAATGTCCTCTCCCATGGATTTGTGATACACGGCATAGCCTATACTGCAATTTATACGATAAGGTTTTCGTAATTGCTTTTCAGTTGCCAGAAACTGGTCGCGAATCCTTTGAATCGCCTTCTCGGCGGCTTCTGCATTGCCGCTGTTCATAACGATGCAGAATTCATCCCCTCCATACCGTGCAACGTAATCCTCATTATGGACGGCTTTGCGCAGCAGAGCAACGGTTTGGATCAAGGCCATATCGCCTTCATAATGTCCATAACAGTCATTGATGGATTTAAAGTTGTCCAAATCAAGCAGAATAATGGCAAAACCGGCGTGCTTGCTATTCTTCTTGCTCATCATGCTTTTCACATAACGGTCAAGGGCTAGCCTGTTGAACGCTCCTGTTAGGTAGTCTTTATCGATATGCCTACTTTGTATTGTTGAATAGACTACCTGTGCGGCAAAGGTAATGCCGCACAGGGCAAAGGGCAAACCAAATATGACTGACTGCAATGCCCACCCGATTAATGGCGCTGCAAGAAAAAAGACCAATACGTAATATTCCTGACGTATCATTTTCTTTTTTTGCGATATCAGAAACCCTTCAACCATGCCCATCATCACCAGCTGAAGGATCATTGGTACCAAAAACAAAGGACCCCGATGGTAAATCAAACGATCATCAAAGTAAAAAATTTGTCCATTGAAAACTGTAGATACGATGATCAATGAACAAATCACTGCTAGCGCCACCAAAATTTTTGTTAACACTTGCTTTACTTTAATTGACAAATCGGGTATCTGTTCGCAAATAAACAAAAAGAAAATAGGAATCAAGGATGTGCTGAGTATCATTTCCAGGTAATTACCCGAAGCGGATAAAACAAAAACCCAGGAGGGTTTCGTTGGCAATGAACTGAGAATGTTGGCAATAAAAGCAGAAATCCCGATGACCAGCATCCATTTAAAAAAATGCTCCTGCCCAGGATGTGAATCCCGCCGCTTGGATTCGAGAGCCAATAAAAAGCATAGCTGCAGTATACTATAAATACAGATCAGCAGATAGGATGGTGTGATCATTTGTTGCCTCCAAAGCCGTTGCAATCAAGCTCTCAACTCAAATTATACCACATTTTAACTTAATCTGGAAAGGCGTATCAACTTGACAAATTCACATGGTTTTGTGAGAATGAAAATCTGCGCAAAGGCCGCAGGTGCTTGCGAACGATTCGCGGATCAAGTACCAAAGATTGACAAATCAAGCCCTTGTTTTGTACAATGCAAGTACAGGGGCGGGTGGTAAAAGTGAAAAAGGTAAAGCGCGAGACTATTGAATATCGGTATTACGAAACGTCTTCGGACATTCCCGTGCTGGCGCTGCTTGGGGAGGGCTGGATACGACCTTATGGCGAGCAGGGGCTTGACGCGCTTCATTTTCACAACCATATGGAAATCGGCTTTTGCTATGAGGGGCAGGGTGCGCTGGTTATTGACGAAGAGACAAAACGATACCAGCCTGGCACGTACTCCATCATACCCCATTATGTATGCCATACAACCGTAAGTGATGGCGGCATGCTATGCCGCTGCGAGTATCTTTTTATAGACGTGGAATCATTTTTGGAAAGCGTATATCCCAATGACAAGCGCTTTGCCGAGCGGCTGGCAAGGCTTGTAAACCAGCACCCCCTTGTAGGCGGCTCCCAGGATAACCCCAAGCTTTCCCAACTGATACTGGCGCTGATTGATGAGCTGCGCCAAAAGCGCCCCTTTTACCTGGTAAGTGCAAGGGGGCTTTTGCTCACGCTGCTCATTGAGTTGGCGCGTGCCGCCGAGGAGGATGAGGAAAGGCTGCCCGATCTGAACACGGAGCGCAACCTGACCATTTTGGATGCCCTCCATTATGTCAACAACCGCTACCATGAAGACCTGAAGATCAAGGAACTGGCGGAGGCCTGCCACATGAGCGAGACCCATTTCCGCCGCGTTTTTCGGGAAATCATGTCCATCGGGCCGCTGGAATACATCAATATCGTACGGGTGGAAATGGCTTGCAACATGCTCCGTACTACAGATTACAGCATGGAAACCATTGCCCGCCGGGCAGGATATCCCACCATGACCACCTTTGACCGCAACTTCCGCCGTGTGACGGGCTACACCCCGCTGCAATGGAAGAAAAATCCCGGCAATTATGAGCAAAAGCTACGTAATTATCGAATTGCGGCTTTTCAGGGCTGGCGCTAGGAGCATTTTCAAAAAACATAATTGAGGAAAATAAACGCTTCCCTTATGCTGTAAAGCCTTACCGCATACCATACCCTTTGCTGATAAATTGCGGCCTTTTTTGATTTACTGACCTATAGCCATGGACAGTACCAAATTAGCTAATTTTTTTGTCGAATATACCGGAAATTGCTGGTTTTGTTTGTATGTGGTCAAATAATATCCAATTTTTCCATTCCAATGGTTGCTTTTGCATATTTTGTGGTTGAAAATAATGCCTAACCCTTGCAAGAATATGGTAATATTCAATTAGATAGAGACGGTAATGTTGTGTGAAATGACGGGGCAACTTTGCTTTGCACTGTCCTGTTTGCTGCACGCATAATCCGTCTTGAGATTGGAACAAGAAAGAAACAGGAGGTATCACATTATGAAAAAGCTGGTTGTCGTACTGCTGGTGCTTGTCATGGGATTGTCATTGATTTCCGCATCTGCCTTTGCCGAGGATAGCAGCCACAAGCTGACTGTCTGGTGCTGGGATCCCGCATTCAACCTCTATGCGATGGAGGTAGCCGCCAAGTACTACAAGGAGATTGACCCCGCTTTCGAGCTGGAAATTATCGAAACCCCCTGGAACGACTTGCAACCCAAGTTGACCACCGCCGGTATGGCGGGAGACTACAGCACCCTGCCTGACATTTTCCTCTGCCAGGACAACGCCTTCCAAAAGAACGTGCTGGCCTTCCCGGACATGTTCTTGGATCTGACCGCCAGCGGCGTGGATTACTCGCAGTTTGGCGCTGCCAAGACCGCCTACTCCGTGGTGGATGGCAAAAACTATGGCGTACCCTTTGACAACGGCGCGGTCATTCAGGCTGTGCGCACGGACGTCCTTGCAGAAGCAGGCTACACCGTAGCCGACCTGACGGATATCGACTGGAACCGCTACATCGAGATTGGCGTGGATGTGCTGGCCAAGACCGGAAAGCCCATGCTCAGCGGCACTGCAGGCGAGCCTGATATGGTGATGATAATGCTCCAGAGTGCTGGCGCCAGCCTTTTTGACGCGGAAGGCAAGCCCGTCATTGCCGGCAATGACGTGGTCAAGAAGGTTATGGAAGTGTATACCACGCTTGTAACCAAGGGCATCTTGGTGGAAGCGACCGGCTGGGATGGCTACATCAGCACGCTGGTAAACGGTAATGTAGCCAGCACCATCAACGGCTGCTGGATCATGGCTTCCATTCAAACTGCCAAGGACCAGAGCGGCAAGTGGGCTATTACCAACATGCCCAAGCTTCCCGAGGTGGAAGGCGCCACCAACTACTCCAACAACGGCGGTTCTTCCTGGGCTGTGAGCAGCAACTGCAAGAACACCGCGCTAGCCTTTGATTTCCTCTCCAAGACTTTTGCCGGCAGCGTTGCCATGTATGAGGAGATCCTTCCCTCCAGCGGCGCGCTGGCCACCTACCTGCCTGCCGGCCAGAGCGAAGTGTACGCCAAGCCGCAGGAGTTCTTCGGCGGCGATTCAGTCTTTGCGAAAATTACCGATTTTGCAGGCAAAATTCCCAGCAACTACACCGGCGCTTATTACTATGAGGCCCGCAACGCCATCAGCGTAGCAATGACGGCCATCATCGGCGGCGGGGATGTGGATGCCGCGCTGGCCGAGGCGCAAAGTACTGTGGAATTTGCCCAAGGTGTGTGATCCCATCTCATCGACTCTGCCTAGGCAGCGGCGGGGGAGCGTCCCAGCGGCGTTCCTCCGCTTTCCCATCCTGCGTACGGTGGGGCGGGGGCTATATCCATACAGTTAAAAGGGGGAGCGCGACGTGAACCGAACAGAGCCAAGCACCCAAGCGCCTTTGTGGCGCAAACTGACATTACGCCAAAGGCAAAACATGATCGGCTGGGCGTTTCTCCTGCCTGCCGCGCTGATGATTATCCTGCTGTGCTTTTACCCGATGCTGCGCGCGCTGCTTTTATCCTTCCAATCAGGCCAGGGCGCGCGAATGAGCTATGCAGGGCTTAAAAACTACGCATTCATGCTCAAGGACGGCACTTTCATGCAGGCACTCAAAAACAACTTCACCTATCTTTTGATTCAGGTGCCCATCATGCTGGTGCTGGCGCTCATCCTCGCCGCGCTTTTGAACAATAAGAACCTTCGCTTCCGGGGGCTGTACCGCACGGCCATCTTTTTGCCCTGCGCCACATCCCTGGTATCGGTATCGCTCATCTTCCGCTCGATGTTTGCGGTAGGCGGGTTTATAAACATTACACTCATGCGCCTGGGCGTAATCCAGACGGATATCAACTGGATCAACGGCAGCGGTGAAACCGCCCGGGCGGTGATCATCCTTGCACTTATATGGCGCTGGACAGGCTACAACATGGTGTTTTACCTAAGCGGCCTTCAAAATATAGACACCTGTCTGTATGAGGCGGCCACCATTGACGGGGCAAACGGTTTTCAACGCTTTCGCAAAATTACAGTCCCGCTGCTAAAGCCTACCATACTGCTGACCGCCATCCTTTCCACCAACGGCACGCTTCAGTTGTTTGACGAATCCTTTAACCTCACGCGGGGCGGACCGAGCAACCTCTCCATTACCATGAGCCACTACATTTACCGCACCTCCTTTGAAAACGTGCCCAAATTTGGCTATGCCGCCGCCATGAGCTATGTGGTGTTTATCCTCGTCGCCATACTGGCGCTGGTGCAGATGAAAGTGGGTGACAAGCGATGAAGCGCAGGCTTGTCTCCATATCGACCTACGTTTTTTTGACTGTGGTGGCGCTGCTTTCGGTGTTCCCGCTTCTTTGGATGACGGTATCGGCCACCAATACCAGCCAAACGGTGCTGAGCGGTACGCTGCTGCCCGGGTCGCACCTGATCGAGAATTATCAAAATCTCCTTGCCAACCAGCGCGTATGGAAGGCCATGAGCAACTCGCTGGTCTATTCTCTGAGCCAGACGCTGCTCTCGCTTGCCATCTGCTCACTGGCTGGGTATGGTTTTGAAATTTTTCATACGCGAAACAAGGACCGCCTTATGAGTGTCCTGCTTCTGGCGATGATGGTTCCCATGGCTGCGACAATGGTTCCCCTGTTTCAAATGGTAAGCAGTGCGGGCTTATTGAACACCGCCGTGGGATTTGTCCTGCCCTCCATATCCACCCCGTTTTTGATTATGATGTTCCGCCAGAGCGCCCGCGCCTTTCCCAGCGATATTATCGAGGCGGCCCGCATCGACGGGCTAAACGAGGTGCAGATTTTCCTTAGAATGTTCTTCCCTACAATGCGCTCCACCTACGCCGCCGCCATGACAATTACTTTCATGAACGCGTGGAATAATTACCTTTGGCCAAAGGTGATCATGCAAACCAACGAATCCATGACCATGCCCATGCTCACAGCGAACCTTATGTCGGGCTATGTGACCGATTACGGGATGCTTATGCTGGCGGTGCTGCTTAGTACACTGCCGACGGTGATCATCTTTTTCCTATTGCAAAAGAGCTTCACAGAGGGCATCGCGGGCGCTGTCAAGGGCTGATGTATTAGCCCTTCGCTTATCACAAAGATGCTGTGCACTAGCCGCCGCGAAACACCACCCCAAACCATACGGAACCAAGGCGTGTTACCCTCTTTTCGCCTTGGTTCTTCTTTTAAAAGGAGAACACCATGGATACCCAACGCTTTTGCCTTGATAGGGGCTGGCGATTTACCAACACGCCCCACAGCGTGCTGCCCCGCATTATCACCCATGATACGGTTTATGCTTATGCCAAGGGGGACGGCGCGCAAGGCCCCGCCATGCTAAACTTTAACGATGGGGATTGGGAGCCGGTGGATTTGCCCCATGATTGGCAGCACACCGAGCCCTATGACATGACCGGCGTGGTGAGCCACGGCTACCAGCGCACGGGAGTGGGCTGGTATCGCCGTACCTTTTTATTGGATACACCTGATGCCGACGGCGATATTACCCTCCAGTTTGACGGGATATCCGGCGTTTCGGACGTATATGTGAACGGCGCAAAGCTTACGCATAACGAAAGCTGCTACAACGGCTTTGCATTGCGGCTTACGGATATCGCGAACTTTCACGCAACGCCGAACGTTGTGGCAGTGCGCGTAGATAAGACCGCCTGGGAAGGCTGGTGGTACGAGGGCTGTGGCATCAACCGCCATGTATGGCTGGTCAAGCGCCCATGGCTGCACCTTGCGGATGACGGTATATGGGTAAAGCCTCAGCTTGTTGAGGGCACTTGGCATGCCCAGCTTGAGTGGAAGATTGAAAATGCCGGAAGCGAGACGCTGGAAGGCTTGATTACGGCGGAAGTGATAGACCCGCGGGGCGCTGTGGTATGCACCCTTGAGCATGCGGTGCGGGTGGAGGGCTTTTCCGCCATTACGGCAAGGGAAGGCTGCAAGCTGCCTGACCCTAAGCTTTGGGATATCGAAGCGCCAAATCTATACACCCTGCGCACATCATTGGCTTCAACCGCTGGCCGTGACACGGTGCAGACCCGCTTTGGCCTGCGAACGACTCGTTTTGATGCGCAGGAGGGGTTCTTTCTCAATGGCTGCGCAGTTAAGCTGTATGGAGTGTGCAACCATCTTGACCATGCGGGCATCGGTGCCACCATCCCCCTTGATCTTTGGCGATATCGTATACAGCTGCTAAAAGGCATGGGCTGCAATGCCTATCGATGCTCCCATAATCCGCCGCCTCCGGAACTTTTGGATGTGTGCGATGAACTAGGCGTGCTGGTGATGGACGAAAACCGCAGCTTTTCCACTTCGGAGAACGCCCTTCACCTGCTACGCGCCATGGTGCGCCGTGACCGCAACCATCCTTGCGTAATCATGTATTCACTATTTAATGAGGAGCCCATGCAAGGCACACCCAAGGGACGGCGGTTGGCGCTGCGCATGCGTGCGGAGCTTCGCAAGCTGGATGATACCCGCCCCTGTATCGGTGCACTGAACGGCGGCATGTTCGAGGCGGACGGGGCGGCCACTGCCCTTGATATAACGGGTATCAATTATTTCTTAGATAGCTTTGACCGCTTTCACAAGCAGTTTCCAAACCAGCCTGTGCTCTCCAGCGAGACGGTTTCCGCCTTTGCCACCCGCGGCTGCGTGGAGACGGACGATGGCGCCCAGGTGTTCAGCAATTATGACGAAGCCTGCGCTGACTGGGGCGAAACCGTGCGCGAGGCCAACATGGCGGTACTCACCCGCCCGTTCATGATGGGGCTTTTTGTGTGGACGGGATTTGACTACCGCGGCGAGCCTACCCCCCATGAGTGGCCAAGCGTAAGCAGTCATTTTGGCGTGATGGACTCCTGCGGTTTTCCCAAGGATACCTACTATCTATACCGGGCTTTCTGGACAAAGGAGCCCAGCATCCATGTTCTGCCCCATTGGAACCACCGCCGCGGTACGGAAGTGCGGGTGATGGCGTATACAAACTGTGAGGAAGCGGAGCTGTTCCTCAATGGCCGCTCACTGGGCAGGCAGCCAAATGACATGGCTTTGCAGGTTACTTGGCGCGTAAAGTTTGAGGCAGGCGAGCTAAAGGCCGTAGGCTACCGCGGCGGCTTGCCTGCAGCCGAGGATGGAGTGCGTACGGCGGGCACGGTCAAACGCCTGCGGCTGGAAGCACCCATTCATACCCTGTATCACGATACGGATTCCATTGCGGCTATCAACATTTCCTGTGAGGATGAGCGCGGCGTGTTTTGCCCCAAAGAAAACACACGGCTTACTATAACCGTAGTGGGCGGTCGGCTGCTGGGCGTTGGCAATGGTGATCCCAACCGGCATGAGCGGGATGATGACAGCCGCGTGCGGCTGTTCAACGGCCGTGCGCAGGCGCTGATTGCTGCCGATGGTACTGCGACCCAAGTGCGTGTGACCGTCTTTGCGGAGCGCTTTGGCGAGGCGTGCATAACCTTGCCTGTGGGGCAGCGGCCTTTCCCGGGGGATGTACCCACGGCTGATATGCGGGTGATCAATGGCTGGAGGGTAAGCCATACGGCGCTTTTGGAAAAACCTGATGTAGATGATATGCCAACTTTCAACGATGTAAACTCCATGGAACCCATCACCTTTACGGGAACATGGCAAACCGTGCTGGACGGCCGCGCGGGGAGCTATGCACTCTACCGGGCCAAGGCGGATATTGGTCCGTCCGCGCGAGGGCGCTACCTTGTGCTGAACGCCGTCCAGGGAACCGTGGAGGTGTATGTGAACCGCCGCATGCTCAAAAGGCAGGAGTGCTTTATCAAAAGCCGAGTGGAGGTAGAAGTGCCTACATCGCTGTTTGGAGAATGCCAACTGACTTTGGTTTTGCAAAATGATACGGTAGACCGCCATGC
>JAEVYX010000096.1 GCA_023392515.1 Bacillota bacterium
AGCGAAGTCTGGAATATTCGTCAATCGCTGTGTATTGGTAGAGCCTGAGGGCAGGATCGGCAATGCACCTTCGGGGGACCACCTTTACGTCCACCTGGATCCGCTCTCCAGCATGGGTCATGGATTCGTAGGGCTTGGCGATGTATTTCTTCTTCGGCTTTGCCTGGGGAAACATCCCCAGCTTGCGCATCGTTCGGTACAAACTCTCCGGACAACGGCTGTAGCCTCGCTGCCTGAGCCGATGCCATAGTTCGATCATGCCAAGCTCTGGATTACGCCGTCGCATGTCGCGAATGAGCTTGATCTCGGCGTCGGAATGCTGGTTTGGGTGATGCTTTGGGCGCTTCGATTGGGGCCTGAGAGATTCAATGCTACCATCGTACCGTGCCCGCCAAAAGTAGATGTAGGAACGACTTCGATTGTACTTCCGACTGGCTTTTGCTACCCCGTTTTTCTCGACGTAGTTCATTAGGGATTGCCGATACTTCATATCTTGTGTTATGCTGTTCATGAAGGGTAAGGCTCCTTTCAGTAAAGTTGTTGCTGCAACTCAACTATACCTGATTTCGCCTTATCCTTCATCCTTTTTTTTCATTGTCCAAAATGTATTGTAGTCCTACAACATTCTTTTTTCGATAGGCTGAATCCCCCTTGTTCTGTGCATACACATATGTTATAATACATGAAATAATATCTTTAACTCGGTACAGCGATGCCGGCAAGATGTTACATACTGCAGCGCCTTTTTGCGCGTCAAAGAATGTTTAGCTTGCCTGCAATACTGTGGGCAAGCTTTTTTTTGATGGGCTAGAAGGGGGAATGCGGATTGAAACTGAAAGCGCAGATTGCCGACGATATCAAGGTTTCCCGCACCTTGGCCCGGATGGCCCATCAAATTATTGAACATCACAGGGATCTGGATACAGTCTGCCTTATCGGTATAAAAACCCGGGGCATCCCGTTGGCCAAGCGGCTGGCAGAAAGCATTCAGCTGTTTGCGGGGGTGCAATTACCGGTTGGGGCTTTGGACATCACCCTGTACAGGGATGATCTATCCACCGCTTCCGAGCAGGCGACCGTTCAAGATACACACATTCCCTTTTCCATTGCACAAAAAAACATCGTTCTGGTGGACGATGTGATCTATACCGGGCGGACGGCCCGCGCGGCCATGGAGGCTGTAATTACTCTGGGACGTCCTGCCTCCATTCAACTGGCGGCATTGGTAGACCGAGGCCACCGGGAATTGCCCATCCGGGCGGATTATGTGGGGCTGAACCTCCCCACCGCCCGAAGCGAAGTAGTGGCTGTCCGTCTGCTGGAAACAGACGGCGAAACAGGCGTCTTGCTTTACGAGAAAACGCTGTAAGAAGCGTCTCGAAAATAAAGGAGGAATCTTTTATGGCGTCCAACACCCAGCACATCGGCTACCTGCCGGATGAGCGGCCTTCATTTTGGAAGCTGCTTTTGTATGCCCTACAGCAGGTTGTCGTTATGTTCCCGGCCACCATCACGGTTGCACTCTTGACTGGCTTTCATGTTTCCACCACCATTTTTGCCAGCGGCTTAGCCACCATTTGCTTCATCCTCATCACCGGCCGGAAGATTCCTCTGTACTATGGCTCCAGCTTCTCCTACCTGTCGGCCATCGGCGGTTTGATGGCCTCCGAAGCGCTTGCCGGCGCGCCCCTCAATGATAAGATCGCCGTAGCGCAGTTTGGTATCATCATGTCCGGTTTGGTATCCATTGGCGCAGGCTTCATCGTTAAGTCCTTCGGCAAGGAAGCCATCGAAAAAGTTTTGCCTGCCACCGTTACCGGCCCCATCGCCATGATCATCGGCTTGACCCTGGCTGCCGGCGCTTTGGCGGATGCAGCCGGCGTGCCTGCCTCCGCAGCGGAGGCTGTCATTGAGCCGCTCAAGGGGAACTGGGCATGGGTAATCTCCCTGTCCACCCTTTTGGCCACCATCCTTTTCTCCGTATACCTGAAAGGATTTTGGAGCCAGCTGCCCCTTTTGTTAGGGCCGGTTGTAGGCTGCGTTGTCGCGTTCATTGTAGAAAAAGCATCAGGCATCCCTGTTTTCCGCAGCCTGGCGGTCGAGTCTACCAGCCTGTTCGCCCTGCCGACTTTCACCTTGCCGATTCCCTCTTGGGCTGCTGTGCTGGCCATAATGCCTATCGCTATCGCCACCATTCCCGAATCCACCGCCCATGTGTACCAGTTGGACATCTATGTGAATGACCTGTCCAAGAAAAAGGGCGGAAAGCAGTATAACATCTCCGATAAGCTGGGCTTGAACTTGATCGGCGACGGCATCGGCGACATGGTGGCCGGTTTGGTCGGCGGCCCTGCCGGGACCAACTATGGTGAGAACATCAGCGCCATGGCCATCACCAAGGTATTCTCCACAGCGGTTCTTCTGGCAGCAGCCGTGATCGCCATGATCATCTCCTGCTTCACTCCGCTCATCAATGCTATCTACGCCATTCCCAGAACGGTTATCGGCGGCCTGGAAGTTTACCTGTTCGGCGCTATTGCTGCCCAAGGTATCGCCATTATGATGGACAAGAAGACCGACCTGTTCAGCGCCAAGAATATTGCGGTCATCGCCACCATCATGATCATTGGCCTGGGCGGCCAGTATCAGTTTGGCGGCAGCATCCCCTTCTTTGGTGCCCAGGTGCCTTGCATTGCGGGAGCCGCGGTTTTCGGAATTCTTCTGAATCTTTTGCTGAGCATCGGCGAAAAGAAAAAGGCTTGATATTCTCGTTGTTTCAACTCCTGCCCCCGGCATTAGCCGGGGGTTTTTTCGTGCAATAAAAGCAATACCCAGCATACAGTAAAGGGAGGAGGGATGGGTATGCAGTCTCAAAACATAAGCGCAGGCATCACCATGCGCAAAATCAATCAAGACTTTACATACGACGGGACCATGGTCCTCTCTTTGTTTATGGAGCTGCCCCAGGTTTGCATTCCCGGCAACCAGGTATCGGAAATTTCCATCAGCAGCCGTATCCGGATGCAAGTAAACGACCTGTACACTTATGCGTCCACCACGCTGTACGCACAAGCCGTCCAGTTCCTTCAGGATACCCAGGCAAGCGGATATCCCTTCCGTCCATATGGCTCGGGGCTGACTTACAATGTCCCTTTTAACCAGGATTGCCACTTGAGCTTATACCGGGACCAGTATGAATATACCGGCGGAGCGCACCCCAACACCCTCCGGTTTTCCGATACCTGGGAACTGCAGACGGGGAGGCTATTAACCCTTGGGGCCTTATTCCCGCCCGGGGTCAACTACCAACAGCTTCTCATCAATCAAATCATCATGCAGGCAAATGCCAACATGGCTGCAAACCCGGGCATCTATTTTGATGATTACTGCAATTTGATTGTACAGACCTTTAACCCAGAAAGCTTCTACCTTACCCCCCAAGGGCTGGCCATCTACTATCAGCAATATGATATTGCGCCCTATGCCTCCGGCATTATTGTCTTTATCATACCGTATGAGGTGCTGCACTGGGCTCCGGCGTGCAATCCCTGAGGCTGATTTCTTTTGTGAGAGCATAAAAACAAATCCCCGGTTGAACAATGAACCGGGGATTTTTGCCTGGGCTGCTGCCGCAAGGCCTTAAAACAGTGCGGAAAGATCGGCTGCCACTTTTTCAATTTGCTGTTCCCGATCCTTGCGGGACCAGTTGACGATTCCTATGCCTTTCATATCCCCATGCTTGGCTGCAAGAATTTCCCGCATCTGCCCAAGCGTACGGGTTCCGCCCATCCATGCCATGGGAAAATGCTGGGTTACAAAACAGGCGGTTTTTATCTTGCTCAATGCGGGCAATTGGTTTAAGTAAGCCTTCATCACCGGGGTCAGGCTAAAGCCCCAGACCGGAGAACCGAAGATAACGGCATCCAATTCTTCCACCTTTGGAATGGTCATAAGGGTTACCGGCTTTTGGCTTCCAGGACTTTGCTCTTGGGCTGTAACCCGTTCCACGGTGACTTTGTGCCCCTTCTTTTCCAACG